>JBCCJE010000024.1:0-15617 GCA_039027925.1 Bacteroidota bacterium | reverse complement strand
TAACGGAACAACCTCCGTCGTCTCCTGCGATGACGGTGATCCCAATACCATTAATGATGAGCAAACCATCCTCGATTGCGATGGTAGCATTTGCGTCCCTTGCTTGGGAACGCCCGTTGATTGCGCCACGGGTTCAACTTCCGTCGTCCCCTGCGATGATAATGATCCCTGTACGATTAATGATGAACAAACCATCTTAGATGCCAACGGAACAATCTGCGTACCCTGTGCTGGAACACCTACCGATTGCGCCAACGGAACAACTTCCATCGTCCCCTGCGATGACGGTGATCCCAATACCATTAATGATGAGCAAACCATCCTCGATTGCGATGGTAGCATTTGCGTCCCTTGCTTGGGAACGCCTTGCAACGTAACCGCATTTATCCAAGATCCAATTAATCAACTCAATTGCTTGAATATTGGAGATGGGGTCATCCTTGATGGTAGTGCCTCTTCCTCGGGCGCAAGTATCAGTTATGAATGGATTTTTAATAATAACTTGATCGGTACGGAGATAGCGATAGAAGTTTTTGTGGATGGGATATATACCCTCTTGGTTACTGATAATCAGACGGGATGTACTAGCTCATTCGAACTAGCGGTGAATTTACCAATTGTAGCTATCGAACCGACCATTCAAGTTTTCAATGAAAGCTGTCCGAACGAAGCAGATGGAAGCATCATCATCGAAAATATTACGGGTGGACAACCGCCGTATCTCTACGCCTTGAATACAACTAATTTTTCGCCAAACGATCAGTTCCTTGATCTCGAACCCAATACTTACACCCTCTACATTCAGGATGCCGACGGATGTGAATCTCAAACTGAAGTTACCATCCAAAGTGCCAACAACCTAACGCTCGACATTGGGCAAGATCAGACAATTACCTTGGGGGAAAGTATTCAATTAAATCCCGCTACTAATGCCATCGTGGTATCCGTCGTTTGGGCAGCGGACGAGAGTTTGAGTTGTTTAGATTGTTTACAACCTACCGCTACGCCCACGAACACCACGACTTATTATCTAACCATCATTGACGGAAACGGCTGTATTTTTACCGATCAAATAACCATTACCGTTGATAAAGTCAGACGGGTTTTTATTCCTAATTCATTTACCCCTAATCAGGACGGCTTCAACGATTACTTCGTCATTTACGGAGGAGACGATGTTCGTATAGTCAAAAATTTTAGGGTTTTTGATCGCTGGGGAGCTAACGTTTTTTCCCTAAATAATTTTCAGCCCAATGACCTAACCTACGGTTGGGACGGAACTTTTAATGGAGAAGACCTCAATCCCGGCGTCTATCTCTACTATGCCGAAATCGAATTTACGGACGGAAGGGTAGAGATTTTTTCGGGCGATGTCACCATTACGAAATAGGGATTTTCTCAGTATCGTTTAGGCTTGTGCCTTAGGGGTATTAAAATTCATAGGCGGATACTGCTGATCGGGTTCGGCTATGATCCCATTTTGTGCCTCGTATTTTTTAACATTATCTACGAGTGCGCGCATCAATCTCTTAGCGTGATGAGGGGTCAGTACCAATCTGGATTTCACCTTTGCCTTGGGCACATTCGGCATAATTCTGATAAAGTCGAGTACAAATTCAGTATTGGAATGAGAAATAATTGCCAGGTTAGAGTAAATACCTTCAGCCACTTCTTCGGGCAATTCTATATTGAGTTGATTCGGTTTTTTACTTTCTGCCATTACTTTATTTTTTAATATGAAAAAATGGATTGCAAAGATATAAAAATTGGGATGTTCCCAAAATACCGCTACGATTACTGTCAAAAAGATGCTTTACTCTTCAAAATCCTCAGCGTACCTAAATTATCAAAAAACGAATCCACGTAGTCCAACGCATCTCTCCTTCCTTCGGAGGATAAATACCGTACTCTACGAGTAATTCTTTTGAGTTTTCTTTTCTTTTTTAAAAATAAAGCTAGGGGTTCTTCGAGCGGATAAAGTCCTACCGGTAAGCCCATAAAAACCCGATCCCTCAGGCTGATGCCCTTGCTTTCCTCATCCGAATAGACCGTTGCGTAGGGAGCATTGACCAATCCAGAAAAATCAAAATCGTAAGGAATACATAGCCACGAGCTGTCCTTCTCCGCAATCTTTATATTTCTCAATGATTCAATACCCCAATCAGTATTACCGATTAAATACTGAAAATACGCCATGCGCTGAAAATATTCAGCGTTCACTCTAGCCATCGAAGCACTCGATACGCCAAACATCTTTTTGACCTTTGCGGCACCTATTCTATTTCTTAATTCCGCAAAATCTTCGATGATAAATCCCACGTGGTGGATAGTCTTGTCCGTTTTGGAATCAACGTAGGTGATATTTAGAAGTTGTACCCTAAAGCTCTCCTTGGTAATAGCGGCGTAGTATTTATACGCTAAATATTCTTTTATCACCAAGTCCCTAGCTTGCTGTTCATCTTGGATACACTGCGTGACTAATTTGTAATCATCAAACTTACTAAACCCTCTGGCTTTTAAATCTTTTTTAGAAAAATTCAGCTTGAAAGGAGGCATCTCGGTACAATTATACCTGCGATAAACCCCACGTATTTTTATTGTTACATCCCAGTATTGGGGTTGCCCTCTTTTGGGTTTGTAGATAAATTGGGCAGGATGCTCGTCGTCTTTCTTTCGATCATTAATCACTGCGGCTAAGTCAAACACCAACTGGACATCCACCACCTTGCGACCGTACATTTTGTCGAAAATACTCCTAGGCTTTTTGAAAGGAAATTTTTTTGCATCAGTTGCACTCAGATTTTGGGAAAATCCAAGACTCAAAATCACGCCGAGGGACAACAAAATTTTCTGAATCATCTTCTAGCTTTTTGTTGCAATAACAACCCCTCATCCAACTATTTGTTCAGCTAAAAACTATGGAAGAAACTGATAGACTTTATAAAAAAATCTGGTAGTGGAGCACATCCATGATTGAAAAGTTAGACCAGTTTATTTGGATAGCTGCCATTTTGTAGCGTGAAAAATTGAAAAATTACGGGGTGAAAAATTACGGGGTGAAAAATTGAAAAATTGAAAAATTACGGGGTAACGGGAAGTTACCCCGTAATGGGTAGCTTTACCCTTTGCCAAATTTTCGGCGTCGGTTCATTTCCAAAATTGCTTCCTCTATTCCTTCGGGCGTTAGTCCGTACATCGGAAACATCCTCATCAGTACGGAGCAGGTCATCGAAGTGTGCCAGATGGATTGTCGCATGGGATTTAGCCACGCCATGCGCTGAAAATGATCCCCTAATTTTTGCCAAGTATCTACGCTTGCTCTACTCAATTCGTAGGACGCCATATCGGCATCTCCGATCACAAAAACAGAATAGTTTTTATCGTGTCGAATAATTTTATCAACGGGAACGAACTTCCACCGAGCGGCATCCGAGTACAAACCACCGTAGATGCTGTTGTGAAAATAATAGGTTTTAAGATCGTGGGCAAAGCGCGTTTTCATTTTTGAAAACAGTTTCCGCACGTGGGTCACGTAAGGAGACATGGACCATCCTCCGTTGTCAATCATCAAGATTACCTGAATTTTTTGTTGTATTTTTTCCTTTTCGTGGGGTAAAAAAATACCTCCCTGCTTGAGGCCTTCCTTGATGGTGACGGGAATGTCTAGTTCAATTTCGGAAGTACCCTCTTCGATACCTTTGAGTGCCGCAAGTGCTGCGTCTATGTTGTCATCCCGCAGTATCGCTTTGGTATCTACTGGGTAAAACGCTCTGCTGTTGACGGCTGCTCTTGCCATTTTTCCACCGCCCGTACCACCACCAGCTCTCACTCCACCCGCTGCCGCACCACCGTGCCCGTAAGGCGATACCCCGCCCGATCCAATCCAATGATCGCCGCCGGTGTGTTTTCCTTTTTGTCGCTTGGCTACTTCCCGCATTCTTCGGAGGAGTTCTTCCAAAGGCACATCTCGATAATCCGCCATTCGATCCAAAGGTCGCTGATCAGCAGTTTCGTCACTGTCGTTACCATCACCATCGTCTGGCATTTCGGGATTATCATTTTTCAAAATATCTTTACCGTCTAGTACCCTTTGAATATCGTAACTCGTGGTGTGCACTTCATCCAAAAACTGGTCAACCAACTCCAGCTTAGATAAATCCGCAATTTCTTCGTCTTTAAAATTTTCTTTCCAGCCCCTGAATGCTTCTGACCGAAAGACAGCATCTTCGAGGGGTTCCCCCTTCCGAATATCAATGGCTAAAAAATGCTCATAAAATGCTTTGGAAAACGGCCCAATTTCCGTGGGGGCACTCGTAATCAATCCCTTTAGCACGTAGTACACATCGCCTAAGGTACGAACCAAACCTTTATCCATTGCTCTACGCAATTGTAACAAGGTGCGCACGTCGGCAGATAATTTATGTTTTCGAAAAGTATGTGGAAGTTGATCGAACATATTTTACCGTTTTCAATTTTAAGCAAATTATTTTTTTCCGAGTAATTAGTTTCGGGAAGGTCTGCCGATGATTCTCGCTTTTACTTTTTCCATATCATTTTGATTTTTGATCAAAACGCCCATGCCCTCGGCTCGATTGACTTTGGTCAAGGCTTCGGCAATTTCGAAAGACTTCAGATACTTGATCCAACTGAGGAGTTCTCTTGTGGCAGGAGCACGCTCCAATCCCAAACTCCGCATCTGGTAAAACAAGGAAATACATTTGCCTTGCAGTTCTTCATTCATAGCTGGATAATGTTTTTGTACAATTTCGTGCATCAACGTTTCGGAGGGAAAAGAAATGTAATGATAAACGCATCTTCCCTTAAACGCCGTCGGGAGTTCTTGCTCTCGATTACTCGTGATCACAATGGCGGGCATATCTTCTTCGCTCGCTTCGATAACCTCACCGCTTTCTGGCATCACAAATTTTCGGTGGCTCAGTGCGTATAACAAATCATTTGGAAATTCCCTCGGCGCTTTGTCTATTTCGTCAATGAGCAGTACGGAATTTTTACTGGAATACGATTGCGCCCCCGGTCCTTTGTTGACGTAGTCTGCCAGATTTTCGGTATTTCTACCGCCCGTACTCAGCTGACTATCTAGTCCTTTTTCTGCCCTTTGCGCATTGAGAATTTCTACTTGCGAATCGCGCAGGTACTTTACGTGGTCAAATTTTGCCACAAACTGCTCCACAGAACTTTTAGACCCTACGGGATAAACGTGTAGATCTAATTCCAAATCTTTCGCAAATTGGAGCGGTAATTCCGTCTTGCCAGTACCTGGTTCTCCTTCGATCAATAAGGGCATCCCGATCACCCGTGCCATGTGGAATGCTTGTGCGAGTTCTTTGTCACAAAGGTATTTTTCGGAACCCGTCCACATCGTTGTAACTGCCATTGGTAGTATTTTTTTTTATTTATAAAAACTGGTTGTAAGAGAAGTGAAGAGTGATGAGTGATGAACGAATGCTAAGTAAAATTCAAATTTCATCCCTAGTATTCGTTTCCTCTCTTAATGAAACCTAGCGAAATGATCTCACCTCTAGTTCCACTCATCACTCATCTCTCTTCGCTCATCACTTTTCTCTTTTCTCTTTTTTTTCCTACAAAACACAAATTTAAATAAGGCGGTAAGGTTTATAGATAAACGGGTTTAATCATTCCGTTGTCCTCGTATTGGGTTTGTCAAAATGAAACCACAACGAGGTAGGAGATGGCAGATGCTTACCTTTTCCAAATCAACGCTGGAATCTTCTGGTTTTTCTTTATGATTTTTGCTACTTTCAAATGGTACACAATGCTGTCCACCATCTTATCGCTCACCCAACCGTGGATAGCCCACTCGGTGCTGTGAAACCAACGCTCCACGTCTTTGAGTTTTTGTTGGTACCTTTTGCTCACTAGCTTAGGTGCTTTTTTATTTTGCATAAAAGCATCGCAGCTATCATGGATAGTTCGTAACAATCTAATTACATTATCGGGTTGTTCCTCCAAAATTTTATCCGTAGCTGCCACTACGAAGCACGACCAAGGGGTGACGTACTCTCCTATCCTTTTGAGCAATCCCCGATCTACGTACGGTTTTGTGGTAAATTTTTCCCAATAAAAAATATCCGTATCCAAATCAGCCAGAGATTCCAGCGCCCCGTCCAGATTTTTGATGACCCTGAATTGACTCTTTTTTATACGGTGTCCTTTGCTATTGGCATCCACGATAGCCATGAGATGCGAGCCAGAACCAAATCTACTGATGGCGTATTTTTTATCAAAAATCTGTTGGTAGCTATTGATAGTATTTTTGATGCCCGTGTGGATACCCCAAGTCAGCGGAGTCGTCACGTAGTTGCTGATAATTTTGCTAGGATTCCCCTTGATGATGTCGGCAATGATGCCCTCAGTCAGTAGGATACAAAGGTCAACGGTATCTTCCCGTAGGGCTTTGGTCATTTGACCAGTTCCACCTTTGAAGGTAATCCATTCTATTTCTACACCTCTCGTTTGAAAAAGCTGTTGTTCTGCGGCAAGGTGAATAGGTAGGTTAAAATGCTCAGGTACACCTCCGATTCGAATTTTAGAATTTTTCATAGGTAGTTTTAAAATTCTCGTAAATGTTTTGTCTTCGTTCTTTCTTACGCTCAAATTCAAACATAATATACAGAACAAAAAAACGAGATTTTAACAAAAGAACCAAAGTAAACGTT
This sequence comes from Bacteroidota bacterium, assembly GCA_039027925.1. GTDB lineage: Bacteria > Bacteroidota > Bacteroidia > Chitinophagales > Saprospiraceae > CAJQQY01. Next base: position 8,919 of record JBCCJE010000024.1, on the reverse strand, counting down.
GGGGAAATTTTTCAAGGGGATGTGCATGGCTTTTCGATTTTTTGTGTTGGGTCGTACATGTTGTAGTAATATTGTTGACACAGCCCAAAGTACCCCTAGTTACGTCTTATTCTAAATATTATAACAATATATTTACAATTTATTAAATTAAGTGAATTTAGTTTCCCTCTTTTCACACTTAATCCCGAAGGCATGAAAAGATTATAGATCTTTCGGGCATACGTTATCATTCTTTGCGAAACACCGAAGGGGTAGCTTCATTCTAAACTGTACCGTCCCTCTGGGACTTTAACGACTTGTAAATATATTGTTATATCCTACCGATTTGCCGCACCTCTGGTGCTTTTTAGCTTGTCTCGAAATCTCGATGACCTAAAAAGTCCCAGAGATAGTGCCATATGGCACAAATAAAGGGACGACACCTTGGTAGAAAATAACAATTAATTTACAAGTCGTCAAAGTCCAAGAAAGACGATACCTACCTCCCAACTAGCCGTTAGGTATAACAATTAGTTTACTATTTCCCGCATTCTGCTTCTTTGAACTTCTATTTTCTACTTCTTACACCCATCAAAACTCCAATAAATCGTAAACCGTATCAATAAAGCCAAAGGCAAACCGATCTAAATTTTCTTCAAAAACAGTGAGCACCACTACGTCTCTTTTTCTGATTTCCGCTAGGAGGTTTAGGTCTTTGTTAGTAATCCTCTTTCCGTTGCGCATTTCTACGGGATAGACTTCGTGGTTGTAATACCAAAATGTAGATGTATTGTTAAATAACCCATTGACTATTCCAAACTCGTAAATCAATTTGTAAAAACTATCCCCTACCGCCAGTACACTGGGTCGCTGGGTATCTTCATTTTCGAGGTACCGAATGTCGGGATAGGGCAATGGATCGAGCGGTGGATTCCAGATAAAATTTGCTCCCGCCACCAACTCGTTATCGAAGGCTACTCTGGCATCGCTCATCGCGATACTATCTTTCCATTTCATTTCTACCATCTGGATTTGGAGTAATTTCTCTAAGGTATCCTTAATGGCTTCGCTGGCAATGGCTGCTCCGTATTTTGTCCAATGCTGTCCAGAAGGTGGATAGAGGGCATATTCAAAATCTTCGTGATTGACCATGAAGGCAAAATCTAAAACGGGAATTTGTCTTGATCTCAAAATGTTGGGAAAGGTATTCCAGTTGGTGTGGTCAGTTTTATTTTTTTGATAAAAATCAGGTAGGTAGGCTTGGTAAATTCTCGACTTCAACGGAGGGGTCAACACCAAAAATGCAATGCCCTCTTTTTTGAAATAATCAACGATTGCGGCAAGTTTATCAGCTTTTTCGGTTATCCATTTTTCCCCTTTAAAGTCTCTACCAATGAATCCCTCACAACCTTCTTTTTGGAAAAGAAAGCCATTTTTACCACTCAAAATATTAGCGTGCATGATGTCTCCGTAGAGGGAATAATCCATCTGGGATTTTAGCCGAACGGCGGTGGATTGTAGGGGATTTTTGGCTTTTACGAAGGATTCGTAGCTTTTTTGAAATTCTCCCGACATCCATCGTTTCCCGTAAAAATTAGGTTTTTTGGTTTTCCCAAAATACCCCACCACGGGTGCTACCTGCAGGTCAGGAATATAAGCCTGAACAGCAGGTACCAACCAAGATGGTAAAAAGAATAAAACTAAAATAAGGAGAAAAAGAAGATATTTAAACGTCGTTTTCGTCATTGCTTAGTTCCAAGACAATTGCTCGGGTAACTGTGCGAGCACCGAATACAAATCTCCCTTGTGATCCATGACCTCTGTCCAGAGATCATCGGATTTTTCTTGGAAGACGTAATTCAAATCCATATTAGCCAGAACCCACGATCCCATTTCCATTTCTTCTTTAAGCTGAAATTTTGACCATCCAGCGTATCCTACGAAGAATCGAATATCTCTGGAAGTGATGAGTCCGTTGGTAATGAGGGACTTTAGTTTTTCAAAATTTCCGCCCCAGTAGATACCAGGCATGATCTCCTGACTCTCATCGAGGAGGTGTCCCATATTGTGAATGTAGTGGATGGTATCGGTTTGGACTGGCCCACCGTAATAAACGGTGCTATTAATCTTAGGGAAGTCTGCAATCAACTCATTGATTTTCATGTTCAGAGATTTGTTCAGAATAAAGCCTAGGCTTCCATTTTCCTCATGCTCACACATCAGAACAACTGAACGCTTAAAATTAGAATCAAGCATAAATGGCTCAGCGAGTAGCACTTTGCCGCGTGTAATTTTCCTGTCAGTCATGTTAACTCTGTTTAAGAAGTTGTAGAATATCAGTAATTGACTGTTTCTCAAATAGTCTGTTTAATCTTAAACTGGCACAACATAGATTGGATTCTTATGCCTTATTGCCGCTTTTGATTGAATCGGCTGAGCGCAAAGATTATCAAAAATTTTGAAAATAAAAACAAATGCAAAATTATTTTTCTCTTATAAAATTATTTTTCTACAACAATACAAATACAAACTAAAAATAATTATAAACATCTGATTACCAGACAATTAGGAGTTATCCATCGCCACCCCACAGCGGCTACCCCCTTACTAAAAAGCATTGATAATCAATGAATTAAATATGCTGAAATTTCGATTTATTTTTAGCAGTCACAAAAAATAATATTTGTTTTTGAAGATTTTTTTACAAAAAAGTTCCTCGGACTTTCGCATCATTTTTTAAAAGACTTCTCCTTACTTTTGCAAAAAAAATAAGAGCCGATGAGTGAAGCCAATAAGGATTCCATTAGTTTGAATAAGTACATTAGTGATGCTGGGATTTGTTCGCGCAGAGCGGCAGATAAAATTATCAAAGCCAACCGAGTGACTATCAATGGGAAAATTGCCAAAACGGGAAATCGAGTTTTTGTGGGCGATGAGGTGCTACTCGACGGCAAGCCGATTGCACAAAAGGCTGTTCCCATTTATTTGGCCTTCAACAAACCTCCGGGCGTCACCTGTACGGGTGATAAATCGGTAAAAAATAATATCATTGACTACATCAATTATCCCAAGCGTATCTTCTACGTCGGGCGGTTGGACAAGGCTTCGCAGGGGTTGATCTTCCTGACCAACGATGGCGACATCGTCAATAAAATTTTACGGGCTGGCAACCACCACGAGAAGGAATACTTGGTCACCGTCAACAAACCCATCACGCAGCATTTTATCCAAAACCTAAGGGCGGGTGTCCCAATCCTAGGTACGGTCACTAAAAAATGTAAGGTAGGGAAGGAGGGAAAATTTAAATTCAGAATTACCCTCACTCAAGGTCTTAATCGGCAAATCAGAAGGATGTGTGAATACTTTGGCTACGAGGTGACTCATCTGGTGCGCCAACGCATCATGCACATCCGACTAGGCAACCTACCCGAAGGTCAATGGCGATATTTTTCGGATAAAGAGGTAACGGAGTTGATGAGGTTGATTGCTGATTCGGAGAATGAGGGGGTGATTCATTGATTGCGAGATTGTTGCAGTACGCCAGAAAGCCACGAATAATTTTCAATTTTTCATTTTCAATTCCTTTCATTTTCAATTCGGATAAGCTACCGCAATCACTCCCGTTCCCGAAATTTGTAGGGCATCGGTTGAGGTGGCATTGAAGAGGGTGGCATTGTAGTTGACGGTTAGTTTTTTTGTTTTTTCTCCGTTTTCATTTACTTCAAATTCTTCCATATCTAAAATTGTAAATGTACTGTTATCATTATTTCCGAATTTGGTGCTGTAGAGCTGGTTGCCGTCGGAGTAGTCAATCTTAACTGCCGAAAATTGTTCATCAAATGTGGTGATCGTGAGGGGTTCGGAGGTATAAGAAAACTTGGGAATGGCAACACTCGCAATTTGGTTAGGGGATCCGCTCACACAAAGATTCATATCCGTGGCACATCCGAAAGCATCAGTACCAGAAAGCAAAAAACTGGCAGTAGGCCCACCTGCAGCTAATGCCAAGAAAAATGAATCGGGTGAACTGATCAAATTATTTTGCCAAAAGAAGTCCGTACCACCCGCCGATTGTGGTATGCTGATGTTCAGAAATACATTACCACTAAGTGAATCAGTGATGATGTCCACTTCCATCAGACAACTGTCCGTTGCGCTCGATGATCCAACGGGAATAGTACGATCCAAAACTACCGCACAAGCACCATCCACGGCGGCGGTCATTTTTACGGGAATGTCTTGATTCGAAAAATCATCGTAAAAAATGGTTGGTCCAATGGAAGTATCTCCCGCTATTTCCCACAAAAAATTGGAAGCTGATGATCCGCCAAGGGTATCCTCGACTGTTCCGAAAAAAGTATAACGAAAGCCGTTCATCACGGATGGAGCCTCCTGAAAGTAGGAAGGGTTGGTCGCACTCAATGCTTGCTCAATATCAAATTGGTTGACACTCGAAGTAGGGTAACTACTCCGAAGAGAAAAACTCAAATACTCCTCACAATCGCTGACGCATCCTGTATCTTTGGCGAGCCTTCCCGTCAGGGTATAAATATCGAGGCTGTCTATCGAAAATTCCGTAAACATATAGAAATCATCGTCCCCCGCACCCCAGTTGAGCGTGTCATTATTCAAAACTGCTTCAACTGAAAAGACAGGACTGTTCGGCGCAGGCGGCTCGATGTCCACTTTTTTGCAGCCTGATAAAGCTATGATAATCAATGATATATATATTAAAAATCGAATCATTTTTTTCTATTAAAATATTGATTAACCCTGAAGGTCAAATAAAGTGGTCCAGATTCTCGTAGGGTTTGGTTAGGTGCGCCAGCATTTTTATCCAAAATTCCACCGGGGGTAAAATTGGCGCGCACACCGAATCGAAGCCGATCGCTTAGGTGAAAGTAAGTTCCTAACAATATATTCGCGTGGTATTTTTTAAAACCAAATCGAGGCATTAATCCTGAGGTTTTTTCACCCGCTTGATCCAAAGTTCCTTGTACTCCAGCCAGATAACTCACAGCCCCGCCCAACTCAAAACTTGTTTTTTTCGAGTGATATTTAAGGTATAAGGGTAGCTCTACGTAGTGAAGATTTCTAGGAGTTAATTGATTCGCAGTAGTTGATCTTCCGAAGCTGTACTGCACTTCTAGGTTCTCTTTGGTAGCGAGGAAATTTCCCGTTCGGAAATGGTATAACAATTCACTTCCGAGCGACCATTGTTTCGCAAATTTTTCATTTTTAAAATTATATTCAACGAATGCGCCAGCTTTAAATCCGATAAATCTTTGGGGGGTAGAATTTTCAATCAAAGGATAACCAACCGCCCCTGCGCCTACTCCGAAGGAAAAAGTCTCCCGCTTACTGCTCGGTGGTGTCAAATGTTTTTCGATGTCTAGGTCAACCCATTTTTCTTGATCGGACTCCAGTAAAAAATTTAAAGAAGCAATCATCGGGAATACTTCCGCCTTAGGTGGGTCTTGTTGGAAGTTGCGTTCCTCCGTATTAGTGGTCGAAGCTATTGGGGATGTTGGTTGCGCTGTTTGGTCGGAGTTATCTTCGGAAATTTTATTTTGTACTGATTGATCTTCTTTTGTGGTATTTTCTTTATTAAAATTATTATCCGTAATTGAATTGTTAGGTTCTAATTCTGTTGCTGATTTGTTTAGTACTTTATCATTTAGATTATCAACTTCTGCGGTGGGGTTAGTTTTTGTAACAGTAGTCTTACTAATATCAGCTTGCTCTTCTTTAGTTGGTAAAATTCGAGACGGATTAGTGGATGAAGCAGCCGTTACGGTATTTTCAGAAAATTGCGTTGGGGCATTTGCTTGGTCGTTTAGCTCTGCTTTCTGACTAGACGTATTTGTATTTGCCTTGTTAGAAAAACTATTATCGTTGGCCATTGGGAAACTATTAGTCGTGTTAGCATCCTTCGTTACCGGAGCATTTTCTTCTACCGCTACTACTGTATTTTTCTGAGTAGTCCCGTCGGTCGTTGGGTTATTTATTTTTACCCAAATAAAAAATCCTAGGGTAACAAAAACCAAGAGTGTACCCCACCAAATAAAACTGCGTTTCCACCATTCTTGCCTTTGGTCGGCTTCGATGAGTGCCTCCGCCTGTTCCCAATATTCAGGCTTCATCTCGAATTGTCTATTTTCGAGTTTTTCTTTAAAATATTTGTCGAAATTATTTTCCATATCTTAGTTTTTTTAATCGGCTCATAACAATACATTTCCGTTAATTTCCAGAAGGCGTTTTTCTTTTTAATTCCATTTTTTTGGCAGCTTCTATAAATTCTCTAAGTTTTTTTCTCGCCGAGGATAAATGCCACTTAGAGGTGCCCACCGAAATACCCAACATCTCCCCTATCTCTTTATGATTGTATCCATCTATGGCAAAAAGATTAAAGACCTTCTGACTTACGGGCGGTAATCGCTTAATCATTTGCTCTAGTTCTTCTGCCTCGAATTGTAAATCTGCGCCGTTGAACTCCACTAAATCCTTGTGATCGTGATAGTCCTCAAAGTCGGTATGCTCAATTAGTTCCTTGACTTTTCTATTTTTCCTAAAATCATCAATCACGGTATTAATCATAATTCTCCTGATCCAAGCTTCGAAGGGAACATGCGATTGACGCTTGTCCAGATTTTTTAATATTTTTAAAAAACCCATGTTCAACACACTCACCGCTTCCGCATCTTCTTTTTTATACCGCCTACACACGCCCATTAACGTACTAAAGCAACTTTGATAAAGTTGAAACTGAGCGCGGCGATCTCCCCGCTTACAATCCGCAATTAATGATGAGCTAACTTGCATTAGGTGGTTTTAAGTAATAGGTATCGGGATAGTTCAGTAGTGAAACTTTGAGTCTTAGGTATTGCGCAATGCACTATATACCCAAGACTCAAAGTATTACTACTCACTAAATTTTTACACCTACTACTTTTTCGTAATTTTTCTGGAAATGATACTATTTCCATCACTCAAATTTAAGAAGTAAATACCACTTGGCAATTGGTGAACGGGAATAGTCATCGTTTGTGTTCCTTCGTCCAATTGTAGTGTTTCGGAAATAATTCTTTTCCCTAACAAACTACTTACGGAGATATTCAATTGAGTAGAAGTACGAATGTCCACTTGGACGTTCAAGGTTGTTTCGGCGGGATTAGGGAATACCTTGAGGGAAGCTCCATTCAGTACATCTTCAATTTTTGTAACAAATTCTGAATTGACTTCAAAGTACACATCGTCCACCGTAGCGTTGTCGGGAGCGAGGGTCACGAATTTGATACCTTGTGCTTTTCCGAGTACCTCTACCACCAATTTGTAAGTACCGTAAGCTACACTCGGAAATTCGAATTCTCCGTTGGCATCGGTGACGGTGTGAGTGACAGGTTCGTCATTTTCTGTGAGGAGGAGTATGCTGATATTTTCTAAAGGATCACCGTCGCCCCGTGTTTCCACTTGATTGGGGGCAAAGTTAGCACCATCCACAATTAACCCGCCGATGAATCCAGGACCACCGGGATTAGTACCGTTGATCATATTGATGATTTTCCAATTGTTGGGAGTGGACGGAACGGTGACGGTTGTGGCTTCGTCCCAGTACAAAACATCGCCGAAGTAGGTAGGCAAATAATTATCATACTGGTCTGACCCTGGCTGAATGGCTGCCTTGACGAGATAGTCACCCGCTAGTCCCGTAAAGGAATAGAAAGCCCCCCAATTATTAGGAGTGGAAGTCACGAGGACACTATCCACGGCAGTAAGGGTGCCAGCGTTGGGATCATTTTGGATGAGATAAACCAAGAAAGTATTCGTGCCGTTGGACCCACCACCAAGCGCCGTAGAGTCCAATGTGATGACTCCTTCGATATAATCATTCAGGGTGTAGGAATAACAGCTAGTCGCATCACAACCCAAAGAGTTGGTCACGGTGACACAGTAATTTCCAGATGTAGTTAACTGAATGGTAGGGGTATTTTCTCCCGTGGACCATGAGTAGGTGTATTGATTATTGGGATCACCAGCGGGTACTGCCGTGATTTCGTTGCCTGATAGCGCAATGGATACCGAACACAAATTACTCAGATCGTAACAGTCTATCGCCACACAGCCGTTGGCATCGGTCACGGTAACGCAAACGGTATCTGGTATAACAATTCCTGAATTGCCCACACAGAAAGTAGCACTCGTACTTGCCCCATTCAACCAAGAGTAGGTGAAAGGTGCAACCCCAGTAGCAGTCACCGTCAAGCAAAGATCAGTAAAGGTGGAATCATCAGTAATATTTGCGGTACACCCATTTGGATTAGTACTCAGATCTGCGTAGAAACAAGGGCTATCGCTGCAGCCATTGGCATCGGTCACGGTGACGCAGTAATTTCCAGTACTACTAGGTACAATGTGCTGCGTAGTCTCCCCCGTACTCCAAAGGTAAGTGAAGGGAGCAATGCCGTTAGAACCAGCAGTTAGGTTGTACGTGGGTGCTCCTAAAATGGTATCTTCATAGATGTAGGCCGTACACGAAGGCGGAGGATTTAATGTTACGCAAGCTGTAGCTACGCATCCGTCGGCATCCGTCACCGTCACACAGAGTTGGCTAAATATACCATTATTACACGTAGTGCTTACGGTAGTACTATCGGTCCAAAAAAAGGTAAATGGTGCAGTTCCCGAAGGTACGGCCTGAAAGCAAGCACCGTTTTGGACGGTATCAATAGTTACTGAACAGTTGAAATCGAAACCATAAGAGTTGAAGGTGTTGTTGGCATTCGCAAAGAAGTATCCTAATATCAAGGATAGTGTAAAAATTACTTTTTTCATTTTGTATTTTTTTTTGAAAGAAAAATGCTGTAATAGCTTTCAATGGGGTACACGCAGCAGAAGAGGGGGAGGTTGGGTGGGTGGGGAGTTTTTTTGGGATAAGTTGAT
>JBCCJE010000023.1:0-15788 GCA_039027925.1 Bacteroidota bacterium | reverse complement strand
TTTATTTATTTTATTAGCATGTTATGAGAATTTTTATGTATTTTCTATTTTTACCTCAATCGTAGGAGGACCAGCACCTAATATCTCATCATTTACACTCAACCCTGCAACATGCCACATTACCTTGTAAAAATATTGTTATTACTTTGCCTGTTTCAATTGGCTAGTTGTTCGCTCACCCGAACTGTTCCTAAGGGGGAGCATCTGTACAATGGTGCTAAAGTCAAAATAAAAAAACCCAAGCGGAGTATTTCTACCGCCAACTTAGAAGCCAACTACAACACCCTTCTAAAAAGTACGCAACACAACCGACGATGGGCGGGAATCAGATGGAAGCTCAGATTTTACAATTTTTTCCATACCAAAAAACAAAAAGGATTGTTCCACCGCTTACAAAAAAAGTGGGGAGAACCACCTATCCTCTACGATAGTACCAATACCGAACGCATCAAGGAAGTGATGGAAAATCAAGCCTTTAACGAAGGTTTTTTTGATGTATCCATCGAAGCTAAAGTCAAAAAAAGAAGAAAAAAAGCGAAGGTAAAATATATCATCACCGTAGAAGAACCGTCCCTGATGGCAACGGTCAACTATAATATTTCGAATGAGAAAATTAAAAATATCATCGAAAATAGCGCAGCTAACTCCCTCCTCAAGGTCAATACCCCTTACAATCTGGAAACACTAAAAGCGGAGAGAGAACGCATCACCAACACCCTCCGACAAAATGGTTATTATTTTTTCAGAAGCGATCTCTTGAAGTTTCGGGCAGACACGACGAAGGATTCCCGCAAGGTCTTTTTTGACTTGGTGCTACAAGAAGACGCCACGCCCAACCAACTGCAACCACAGCGAATCCACAAAATTTTTGTTTATCCCAATACCCAAGAAAAACCCACTTCTTCGAGTCAGAGAGACACGATTACATTTGAAGGCATCCAGATCATCGGCACACGGGAGGTATTAAGACCAGAAGTACTCCGAGATGCCATTGCTCTACAAACGGGAGAATGGTATTCCCTCACCTCTAATCGGAAAACGATCGAGCGTTTATCTTTTCTCAAAAATCATCAGTTTATAGATGTTCGATTTAATGCCGCCAAGGGTTCGGATAGTTTGTTGAATGTCCTCGTGCGATTGACCCCTCGCAAAAAACTGGCGGTAGAAGGAAGTGTGGGTTTGGTGTGGAAATCTGGAATCTACTTTGGGCCCGAGGTTTCTCTATCCTACCTGAATAGAAATGTCTGGCAAGGTGCCGAACAACTCCGATACACCATTTCGGGCAATTACAATTTTCCGTTGGTGGATGGCATCAACACCGCCATCGAACAAAGCGTTTCCGCAGAATTGGTTCAACCCAGATTATGGGTGCCGAGCAAAACGAGGGAGTGGTCAAGAGCATTTATCGCCCAAACTAGATCAAAATTCAAATGGGAAAACGAACGCGTAAGAATTCCGCTGACGGAAGTAAGGGGCATCTTAGAACCCCAAGTTTTTCCCGAAATGCTAGACAGGCTGAATACCGATACTTCCTTTGCCCCCTTGGTAGCCATCAATAATTTTAACCTAAGTCTGTCGTACCAATTTAGAAGAAAACAGTACGTTCAGCATGAGGTCGTTCCTCTCAATTTAGTTTTTCAACTCCCTAACTACGAGCTAGAGGAAGCCCGAACATTACTACTACTTTTCGGACTATTTGACCAATCCAACAACGGCAACGGTGTACAACTGAACCTAGAGGAGATGATTATTTTCAAACCCAGTTATGCTTTTTTATTTCACAGCAGACTCAAAAAATTAAAAAAACACAACCACCGATACCAAGCCAAAATAGCCCTGTCGGGCAACCGTCTGCTAAGGAAAAATGACCTAATACCGAATGAACTTTTAGAAAGTCAGTTTATTCAATTGGAACAAGATATTCGTTACTATCTCCGATGGTCAAAACGCCAAACCATTGCCTGCCGACTAGCTTTCAACATATCCATTCCATTTCAAGATCAAGTACTCCTCCCTTTCTTCGATTTGTACGAAGTGGGTGGACCGAATAGTGTTCGTGCTTTTTTACCAAGGCGAGTGGGCCCTGGTAGCTTAGTGCCTTCCGACGAAACTTTTTTCTTCACAGGAAAAGGAGATGTATTGTTAGAAAGTAGTCTGGAGTGGCGACCCAAGTTGACGGACTTGGTAGAGTTAGGATTTTTTGTGGACGCCGGCAATACTTGGTTATTCCAAGGCGGCACTAACTCCAGCGAACTCGCAAAATTTCGAGTGAACAATTTTTACAGACAATTAGCAGCGGGGGCAGGTGTAGGTCTCCGATTAGATTTTGATATTCTGCTCCTACGATTCGACCTCGCCGTTCCGTTGGCGAAGCCGTGGCTACCCAAAGGAGAGAGATGGGTTGCCCAAGAAATTGCATTGCTTAATAGAGGCTGGCGGAGCGAGAATTTACAACTCCAAGTGAACTTCGGTTATTCGTTCTAAACACCCACGGGATAACTTCCCTCTCACGGGGTAACTTCCAGCTTACCCCGTGAATTGATTGTTACGTCCTCACGGGATAACTTCCAACTTACCCCGTGAATTGATTGTTAAAAAAACTGCGAGGGGAATTTGAAATTACCCTCCCAGACTGCCACCCAGTTCTCCTCACCGCTTCTTCCAACGCCCCTCCTCTTTCAGCACCCTCGTAATCATCCACTCCAACTGACCATTCACACTACGAAACTCATCAGCAGCCCATTTCTCTACCTGTTTCATAGTCTCCTCGTCAATGCGGAGTACAAATTTCTTCTTTGCCATAACAACAGACTTGATTTTGAATGATTCTTAACACCCTCACGTATGCAGCGTTCCCGTATTCAAGATAGGCGTAGCTTCCTGATCCGAACAAAGTACCACCATCAGATTACTAACCATTGCCGCTTTTTTCTCCTCATCCAAATCAATAATTTTTTTCTCCGATAGCGAAGTCAAGGCTTGCTCAACCATCCCGACTGCACCCTCTACGATCTTTAGGCGGGCCGCAACAATCGCTTCCGCCTGCTGTCGCTTGAGCATCGAATTGGCAATTTCGGGAGCGTACGCCAAGTAACCGATGCGGGCTTCCAAAACCTCCAGCCCAGCCATAGCCAATCGCTCGGTAAGTTCTTCTTCGAGTGCCTCGTTGACTTCATCCAAGCCCGACCGCAGGGTTATTTCCACTTGGTCATCATCAAAATTATCGTACGGATAGCGACTCGCCAAATTCCTCACCGCAGCGTCACTTTGTACGATCACAAAACTTTCGTAATCATCTACATCGAAGGCCGCCTTGTAGGTATCCTTCACTCGCCAAACTAAGATGGAACTAATCAGGATGGGGTTTCCCATTTTGTCATTTACCTTCACTCGCTCGGTTTCGAAGTTACGCGCCCGTAGCGAAATTTTTTGTTTGGTGTAAAATGGATTCGTCCAGAAAAAACCGTTTTTCTTTACCGTTCCCATATATTTTCCAAATAAAACCAAGACCCTAGACCCATTGGGATTCACGAGAAAAAATCCAGGCAATAACAATAAAATGAGTGGAGCTAGGATAAAAACATAAGGATTTTTTGCGGAAGCCAACCCGTAGATACTGAGTGCAACCAAGGCTAATATAAATGCTATCATCATATACCCATTGAGCGTCTGGGTTTCTTTTTCTAAGATTTGATTTTCCTGCGCCTTCATAATTGATTTTTTTTGATATTAAAATAATATCATAAACCTATCAAATTAAATCTTGAATCTAAAATCCGATTCTACAAAGGATAAGTGATTTTCGATGAATCCAAAAACAATTAGGCAAGATTGATTAGTTTTACAACGGACTCTAACTCAACTAAAAAATACGATGAACGAAAAAGAAGTGCTCAAGGAGATAATCAAGGGATACCGCAACCTTATCAACGAGCGATACCAGTACGACTACTTAGCTGAAAAATATACTTTGCCTGAATACTTTGATGAAAAGCGGGTGCAGATATTCAAGAACTACTTCTTGGATTACCTCTATCCTGATTTAGAAAAAAGGGAAGAACTGAACGAGGCGTTCGAAAGTCTAGATAACTACATCAAGCATCCCGAAAAATTATTTCGCCTCGTGATTGATTCGGGCAGTTTGCTCTTTAAGTACGGGCGCCACCTTAGAAAAATTCTGGGTGCAGGCATCAAAGCCTTGGGGTCTTTCCGAACCGCTAATAATTTTGAGCAAAAACTGGTAGCGGAAGCCATTCGGCAAAATCTTCAACCGCCCTTCGAAACTGCTACCATCAAAAATTTGATTGGCTCGCTCTCACCGAAAGACATTGATGAATTTATCAAAAGTAATCAAGGACTATTCGAGACTTTTGAGGATCGGGAACTAGTCGGAAAAATAAAAGACATCATTCGCCAGTTGATCGCCAAAATGAAAAAACGCCCCAACGTGTATGCTTCGGCCGAAGTCAAAGGATTAGAAATTGGATACGACATCATCCGAATCGGAGATGAGCTATTCGAAAAATTATCAGCGGAAAATCAGCAACTGATTTTTAGTTTTTTGGTGAAGGTAGAGCGGGATGCTTTGAACGAGATATTTTGCTAGTCAGCGCACGGTATTGTATTTTACCAAACAATAATTTTACAAAAAAAACCATTTTTTCCGAAATGTTACAATAGTGCTACCACTCGTAAAATCTGTCTGGTTCACCTTTCGGACAAAATCATATTTTTAGATACAAATAACACAATCACTTCCATACAACCCATTCAAAATTTAATTCATTTATTGATCCCTGGCGCATTATTTAATCTACACTAAAAATTAAGTTAGCGACAATAAATACTTTTGCCCCTAAGAACAGGTCATTAATAAATTAGCGTTTCTTGGTAGGTAATTTTGTTCTTAATCTGTCTTTAAAGGAAAGGGCGTCATTAGCGGATTGATACACTTACTGACTCTAAGGAATGAACAATAGAAATAAGCGAAAAGCGAAATTTATTATTGAACTGTTCTTTATGCTTGATGACCAGCAAAATCGCTTCGACCCGTACCAAATAGATCACAGAATCTTCCAATAACATTAAGGTTTCCAAACCTACAAATTAGACAATAGTAGATGAAAATAAGCCAATAACAAAGCCTATTTTCGACAGGATGCCTTTGTCTAGTTTTGAAAAAATACAGCAACCGAAAAAACTAAACAATAATGTATAAAAATTAGAAAATAGCAGAAACTGTCTTGACAAAATACATTCATCTTTGCATTAAAATTATTTTATAAACCCTAATCAAATTAAAAAAATGAAACCAAATCACATCAAGAACAAACCCTTATGGAGATTATTTGACCATTCTGAAAATGGAGAAATCTCAGACGTAACCTTCTTCGAAAAATTAACTGACCTCGGCATTGATAGAGCTGATCCTCGACTAACCGCTATAAAAGAGGAAGTCAGAAAACTAAAAGTCAATACCGATGGTGTGCGTAAAATTTCTAAAACCGCATTGGATAAATTGGTCAAAAAGAACCGATTCTTACACCGATTATTTGAAGGCGAAAATACCATCCCCGATTTTCAATCCTTTAGAAAAGAAATCGAAAAAATCTATGAAGCTATCAAAGGAAAAAATGGTGGAGCGGTAGCTGATTATATTCCACAATTGGCAAAAGTTGACCCCAATCTATTTGGCGTTTCCATTTGTACTGTGGATGGGCAAGTCATTGAATTTGGCGATACCCGAAAAAATTTCACCATTCAGTCGGCTTCAAAACCCGTAACTTACTCCATCGCCCTCGAAGAACATGGTGTGGATAAAGTACATCAGCACGTGGGAAAAGAACCAAGTGGTCACTCCTTCAACGAACTAACCCTCAATGAAAATGGATTACCTCATAATCCGCTAATCAACGCGGGAGCTATCATGTCTAGTTCGCTGGTCGGCATTGAAAAACACATATCAGAAAGGTACGAGGCTTTTCAAAATGTATGGAAACGATTAGTAGGTGAAGGTACTCCCTCATTTAGTAACTCTGTTTACCTCTCGGAAAAATCTACGGCGGATAGAAATTTTGCCTTGGCTTATTTTATGAGGGAAAAAGGGGCTTTCCCACAAGATATTGATATGCACGAGGCGCTTGATTTTTATTTACAATGTTGTTCGACGGAACTTACTGCCATTGATTTTGCCAAGGTAGCGGCCACCTACGCTAATTCAGGCATTAATCCTTTTAGCAACGAAAGAATCTTCCGTCCCGAAACGGTGAAGAATACGCTTTCTTTAATGTCGAGTTGTGGCATGTATGATTTCTCTGGGGAGTTTGCTTTTAAGGTCGGACTTCCTGCCAAGAGTAGCGTATCGGGAGTCGTCTGGATTGTAGTTCCGAATGTGATGGGCATATGTATTTTTTCTCCTAGATTGGATAAGGTAGGCAATAGCGTCAAAGGGCTTGCTTTTTCGGAGGAACTTGTCAAGCGATTTAATTTCCACAACTTTGATTCCTTACTCTTCGAGGTGGATAAAAAAATAGATCCTCGCCGGAAAAAGTACGAAACGAAAGTCAACGAAGTCATGTCGCTCATCTTCGCTGCCTCCAACGGTGATTTAGAAGAAGTAAAAAGATTACACGCCATCGGTGTTAACCTGAGTCAAGGGGACTATGATAACCGAACGGCACTGCACCTAGCCGTAGCCGAAAATCAAACAGCAGTCATTGATTACTTGGTGAAAAATGGAGCAGATAAAAATGCGAAAGATCGCTGGGGCGCCACGCCTTTTCCGAATGCTCTCAGAGCAAAGCGAAAAAAAGCGGGTACGAATAAAGAACTCGTTTCGTGAGGAATGAAGAATTATGAATTATGAATTATGAATTATGAATTAAGAATTATGATAATGATATAACTATTACTTCTTACAACTATGACTCAACATGTCTTAATCTCCGGAGGCTTCGGAGCAGGCGACATTTCTTAATTCTTAATTCATCATTCTTAATTCTTAATTCTTAATTCTTAATTCATCATTCTTAATTCCCAATTCTCAACAAAAAAAAATCCAACATTCCTAACTATTTAAAAAAACAATAAATCATGTTATCATACGGAGATACAGCGTGGCTGTTGACAGCTACAGCTATGGTCATGCTCATGACCCCCGCCGGATTAGCACTTTTTTACGGCGGACTTTCTAACAAAAAAAATGTCATCAATACTGTTGGGATGAGTTACATATCTTTTTGTATCGGTATTTTAGTTTGGTGCATAGCAGGTTATAGTATTGCTTTTACGGGTAGCAACGGTATCATTGGTTCTTTTGATAAAGTACTTTTGAATGGTATCACCCCAGAAAGTTTGATTGGTACTATTCCCGAATTTCTTTACGTCGCCTTCCAAGGCGTGTTCGCAGCCATTGCAGTTGCCATTATTAGTGGTTCCGTCATTGGTCGAATAAAATTCAAGTTTTGGATTGTGTTCAGTGCCTTGTGGGTCTTGCTAGTCTATTCACCGTTGGTTCATTGGATTTGGGGAGATGGCTTTATGCACAATCTAGGAGAACTCGATTTTGCGGGAGGAACAGTTATCCATATCAATGCGGGGGTGGCAGGATTAGTCCTAGCCCTACTACTAGGAAAAAGAAAAACTACGGGTGAACCAAGCAACAAACCTTCTTCGGTTAAACTTACCGTTTTGGGGTCGGCGTTGCTCTGGTTTGGTTGGTTTGGATTCAATTCTGGAAGTCAGCTAGCAGCGGATGGTATTGCCGCCAACGCATTCTTAGTCACCCTGATTGCAGGAGCAGCCGGCGGCGTAGCTTGGTTATTCGTCGAGACCAAATTAAAAAACCATCCCTCTTTGATCGGACTTTCCTCGGGGGTTATCGCAGGGTTAGTTGGTATTACGCCAGCATCAGGTTATGTAGATTTTACGGGTGCTCTAGTTATTGGATTAATCTCAGGATTGATTGGGTACTACGGTGTAGTGCACATGAAAAAGACATTCAATTACGATGACACCTTAGATGCCTTTGGGATTCACGGATTAGTAGGCATCTGGGGTTCTATTGCAACTGGGCTTTTTGCCAATCCTATGATTAACGAAGCATCAGGATTATTCTACGGCAACCCAAGTCAGTTGATTCCTCAAGTGATTGCAGTCGTCGTCACCATTCTATTTTCTGCCATCATGACTTTTATCCTTTACCACGTAACGAGTGTGCTGACACGCGGCGCAAGAATAGATCAAAAGAGTGAACAATTAGGATTGGATAAATCCTATCATCAGGAAACGAGTTTTGCGTAGCGGTTTTCTGAGAAGTGGGAGTAGAAAGGCAAGAAGCGCGCGTAGGGATGAGGGAGTAGGGTATGCTTATTTCACTTTGCACTTCAAAAAATTTCAAATCGAATCATTAAATATTTATTTGTAACTACTTAGCCACACGCTTTGAGAACTCCGTGAGATGGGAAAGTGGGAATGCAAGCGTTCGTAAAGCCAAATTATGGAGCTTTCGTTGACTTTAAGAACTTTTGCTTTACTTATTTGCTATCCCACGAAGTTCTCAAAGCGTGTGGCTAAGTAATTACATTTTTTTTAAACATCAGACTTAAGCATTAAGTCAAAAAACCCTTTTAAAATGAAACCATTAAAATTTGAGTACATCTGGCTAGACGGTAGCCAACCAGAACCTAAATTGAGATCAAAAACAAAAGTAATTCATCTTCAGAATTATACTGGTCAACTCAATGTATTACCAGAGTGGTCGTTCGACGGTAGTTCCACCCAGCAAGCCGATGGGCATTCTTCGGACTGTGTGCTCCGACCAGTAGCCGTTTACGTAGATCCATCCTACGATGATGCCTACCTGGTCATGTGTGAAGTATTCACCGCAGCAGGAGTAGCACACTCTACCAATACCAGAAGTCAAATTAAAGATAAGGAAGACTATTGGTTTGGATTCGAGCAAGAGTACACAATTATGCAAGGAGGAAAACCACTCGGCTTTCCTACGCAAGGTTATCCCGAACCACAAGGCCCTTACTATTGTGCCGTAGGATCAGATAACGTGTCAGGAAGAGCGCTGGTCAATGAACACCTCAACCTTTGCTTGAAAGCTGGATTAGGTATTACCGGGGTAAATGCAGAAGTAATGTTAGGACAATGGGAATTCCAATGCTTTGGCAAAGGCGGAAAGAAAGCCTGTGATGATTTGTGGGTAGCGAGATACCTTTTGCATCGGGTGTCCGAAGATTACGGGGTAAAGATCGAATTGCACCCCAAACCAGTTTTAGGAGATTGGAATGGTTCGGGCATGCACACTAACTTTTCGAACGACGCCATGCGGGAAGAAGGTGGAGAAGCGTTGATGAAAATGATTTGTGATGCCCTCGGTGCTGCACACGATGAGCACATGGCGGTATATGGTTCTAATAACGATATGCGGCTCACGGGACTACACGAAACCCAACACATTTCTAAATTTAGCTACGGTGTAAGTGATAGAGGCGCATCTATTCGAATCCCCGTTGCTACTGCCCAAAATAATTGGACTGGATATTTGGAAGACAGAAGACCAGCATCAAATGCTGATCCCTATCTAATTGTTCAGAAAATAATCAACACCGTCAGTAAGGCAGCCAAATCGGCTGAGGTAGCTGCCTGATGATTTAAAATACAGAGATAGAAAACCCCAAGTTTTTTGAGGCTGTCCAAGGCATAGATTCGGGCAGCCTTTTTTTTGGATACTAAAAACTCTACGCCGAATCAGCTCCCCGCATATCAGCACGATCTTCCATCTTCCCGCCACTTCGCAACAATATCCCTTTAAATTTTCCTCATTGACCACTTTCTCCTATCTTCACCTAAGTAGTCATGGTTACGCTATTTTTATTGCGGAGTTACCTTTCGATTCTGTTGGGATAGATACGCCAGAGGATTTGGAAAATTTAACCCCTCGGTTGCCTTCTTTCTAATTCAATGAAAAATATTCTATAATTAGATTGGAAAAAATAAAGAGCGATGACCAAAAGGCACCTCCATAGCATTAGGTCTAATGGCATTTTTGTAAGATAAAGAGCCAACCATTTTCGTAAAGAGCTAGTCTTTTCCTTAATGAATAAATCTCCCAATAAGATGAAGATATTCCCGTTCAAATTGATTTTCCCATACTTTTTCTTAGTTACCTTTTGCGCATCTACGAACGCTCAAAATTATTTTAAAAATTTAGAATTTCCTGAAAGTACCTATTACCAAAGATTAAGTCAATTTCCTAATGGAGACATTTTGATTGGAGATAAATACCTTACCAATGACATACCTGATGAGGGATTTTACTTGATGAGGCTCAATGAATGCGGCGAAGTTATTTGGGCTAATACTTATCACGCAGGGGGTAAACGCCTATCATTTACTCAAGTAGCCATAAATAATGAGGATGAAGTATTCGTTTATGGCGCCAGCATAAGTTCTTCTATCTCTGGAGATGGGTACATCTTAAAACTCTCAGGTCAGGGTAGTATCATTACCTTCAAGCATTTTGATAATGATAAAGAAGAACATCCCTACTCCTTATCTCTCAAAAATGGACTAGTGATGGTATCGGGTCTGAGTTATGATCACGTCAATGCGAACGATAGCTACTATATCTTGTCAATGGATGAAGATCTGAATAATCTATGGAGCAAAAAATACCAGCCCTTTGAAGCGAACGGGGAAGCTACACTTACCAATGACAACGGAGCACTTTTCATTACAAAACATACCATCGTAAAAGTAGATGCTAACGGAAGTGTCACTTGGGCAAAAGAGGTAATCAATAATTCAGGCTATCATAATTACTCCATTCCTCTGGAGGTATCAGATGGATATCTAATCGGGATGCAATACAATGGTTTTAATTGGGTATTTAAGCTCAATAAAGACGGTGAATTAGTTTGGGAAAGTCCTAAAATTCCTTCCTACTATCATGTGTTCACTATGGAGTTACTAGCTAATAACAACGTACTTGCGATTTATCATCAAGTAACAACAGATGGAAATATTCCAAGCTATCTCTTATTGTCGCCCGATGGTGAGATACTGGAACAGCGTCAGCTAATTACTGACTTTTCCCTCAATTCTGGATTTACTTATCTAACCGTTCACGATGAATTCAGGGTAAATCTTTTCGGAAATACTAACATGAATGCTTTTGCGGGAGAGCACGGTAACGCTGATTTTTTGCTCCAGTTTGACTTGAACCAACCGAGTGAGGATTGTTTTTTCTGGGAAAAATACGACGCCACAGCACCCAATGATTTTGATCTACAACTGATAGATGTAGCTATGACTACCTTGGATGCACCGTATGATTTGATAACAACGAATGCAACCTCCGCCCCACTCGACTTTTATTTTTCGGAGATTTGTGAGCCAGAAATACAAACCATAACATTTTCCACAGATACACTTCTCCCGTGCGAGAAGGAATGGAAAATAAATTTGCCCGAAGGATTTCAATGGCAAGACGGCAGCTTCGATAACCCTCGTACTCTATTCTCTCCTGACACCTATACCGCCACAAAGACAGATTGTAATAGTGAAATAACGCATACTTACACTCTGGTAAAAGAAAATTGCGCTTGCAATATTTTTATCCCTAATGCTTTTAGTCCCAATGGTGATGGATTCAATGATCGGTTGGAAATATTTAGTAATTGCCCCATTGAAGAGTTAGACCTAACAATTTATAATCGTTGGGGTGCCGTAGTTTTTAAAAGCACCACGGAAAATACTTGGGATGGAATGCTACGGAATCAAGTAGTTGCATCAGGTGTTTACGTTATTCTAGCCAAAGGAACGACTTTGGATACATTTGGTAATCCTTCAGATTTCCGAATGGTCGGAGATGTTATTGTACTTCGTTGAGCGTTTCGAATGTGAAAGGTTAGTCGCTTGTTTCATCTGTAATTCCTACCCTTCAATCAATTCGATTTCATCCCAAAACCCTACACCTCACCACAACCCTTATCATTTCTCCCCTCCATTTAGTGATCCATCCCTAATTCCAGATTGGTACTTTTTTATCATTTAGATTGCGATCACAAAAATATTTTTCACCAAAAAATAACTTAAAGATGAAAAGGTTAGCCATTATTTTAGTCGTGCTATTCGGAACATTCTTCCTACGAGCGCAACAGCAAGAAACGCTGGAATCAGAAATTAAATCCACTCGCTTCGGAGTATTCGGGGGGCCATTATTTGGATTTGGAAAAAGTGCCGATCAACAAACCTTTATTGCGGGCGGTGGCGGAGGTATCATCATCAACGACTTTTGGATAGGGAGATACAGGGCTGGTATTGCTGCTCCAATTTTACAAAACGAAAATCATCATTTCAAAGGATTCGACTACGGCGGCATGTGGCTAGGGTATGCTCAGAATGCCGATAAATGGATTCATCCTATCTATTCCGTGAAGTTTGGCAATGGTCAACTCCGCTGGGCAGCCTCCGAAAATGGAACAGTTATCACAGATCAAGCCTACGTCGTTTTGCCAGAGGTTGGCGCAGAAGTGAGTGTTGCTTCTTTTTTCCGATTGACCGCCACGGTAGGTTACCGCCATACCTTTGGAATAGATGAAGTGCGGAGTCATTTTTCCAATAAAGATTTTAGGAGTTGGGAAGCAGGCCTGATGTTGAAATTCGGAATTTTTTAGGGGAAAATCACTTGACAGTTGTCTTGTGATTTTAGATTCAATAAAACCTTAATTTTAAAATCATGAGAAACATTCAACAAATTCCTTTTTACGTTGCAATCATTGTTCTGACTTTTCTCGGCGTGGGTTGCGAACAAGAAGATGACACGCCCCCTACCCCCTCCGAATCAGGATGGGTCAGGTACGAACAAAATCCGATATTAAGAGATGTCTATCCTGGCGGAGCGTACGAATCTGCGAGTGACGGGCACGTTTTTTACGACGATGAGGGTCGTCTGAAAATGATCTATTCGGGCGATCACGAAGACAGATCTTCTATCAAACTAGCCTCCGGAAATTCCTTGACAGATTGGTCAGTAACCAAGCCATTACTCTTCGAACCTAATACCTTGAACCTCGACATCAACAAAGAAACTGCCTTTTACCGAAAAGCTAAAAACGGCAAACACCAAATCTTTTACATCGGCTATCCCGACGGAACTACCTACCAATCGCAAATATTTTTGGCCGAAGCTGATAGTTTGGAAGGGCCTTATACCCAGATTGCCAACCCCGTAGTGCCTAGAGGTGAGATAGCTGGCAAAGATGTTTATCTAATCACTTCGCCAAGCGTAGTGGAACACGAAGACCTCCTGTACATGGTCTTTCTCGGATGGAATGATGATCCGCAAAATGTATCGAATGTATGGGTGATCGGGGCTACCTCTGGTGATGACGGTTATACTTGGTCGAATTTTCAAGAAGTAGAAACGCCCATTGGTATGGAGGGACAAGTTACCCAAGCACCCGATGGAAGTTTTGTTGCCGTAAGAACGGGAGAAGATTTGGGGATGGAAGCCTTGTATTATGCCACTAGCAATCATCCATTTGGACCTTGGGACAATGATCCCGATCCGATCTTAGTAGAGGATGGTTCTATCTTGGAGAAAGACGAAGTGATAGCTCCTCAGATTACCTTCGATCCACAAACGGGAGAAGCGTATCTTTTTTATACAGGGGCTGACCACCTTACGGGATGGTGGATGATGTTGGCAAGGAAGGAGTAGTTTTCAATCATTGCATAGCCTACGCTACGGAATTATTTTTTTGGAAAAAATGACGAACCCAGTCCGCAAGCGGAGCAAGCGGAGCAAGCGGAGCAAGCGGAAAATAGACCGTCAAAAACTGCATTTATTATTTTTCCATTCCTTGAAGCTTTCTTTACCTTTACTTCGTCAAGCAAGCAAGGGTAGAGGTGATTGGTTCTAATTATGAGAACCAATCACTTCTGAAGCAAGCAGACGTGTTTTACAAATTGGCACCATTGCCTTGTCAATAACCTGATACTTCAACAATATGGAAATAGGAATAGATAGTTTTGCCGCAGCCTCTTCAGATGAAATGGGTCAGGCCAACGCCGAATTATTAGAACAGTTGCTAGAGCGAATCGAACTGGCCGACCAAGTTGGCATTGATTCCTTCGGCATAGGGGAGCATCACAGAAAAGAGTTCTTAGATGAAGCGCCTTATATGATTTTGGCAGCAGCAGCCGCCCGAACCAAAAATATCAAGTTGAGAAGTGCCGTCACGGTATTGAGTGCAGCTGATCCAGTACGGGTTTTTCAGCAGTATGCGACCTTAGATTTGCTGTCCAAAGGTCGGGCAGAAATAGTAGTTGGCAGGGGCTCTTTTACCGATGCCTTTCCTCTTTTTGGCTATAACCTAAATGATTATGATCAACTTTTTGAGGAGAAATTAGACTTATTGCTAAAAATAAGAGCTAATAAAATAGTCAATTGGTCAGGAATTTTTCGACCACCTTTACGAGAACAAAGTATCTATCCGAGACCTTTTCAAACAACCTTACCAATATGGCGCGGTGTGGGTGGTACTCCCGCTTCCTTTGCACGAGCGGGGGCTTTGGGCCTCCCTTTGATGATAGCAATCATTGGCGGACAAACCCATAGATTCCGACCATTGGTTGACTTATACCGTAAATCTGGAGAACGAGCAGGTTTTAGTCAAGATGAACTCATTGTGGGCATACATTCATTGGGCTTTGTTGCGGAAACGTCCGAGAAAGCAAAAGATATATTCTACCCCGGTTATGCCAAAGCGATGAATAATATTGCCAAAGAGCGGGGTTGGGCACCCACTACTAGAGCTTCCTTCGAGCAACAAACAGACGAATTAGGTGCAATCGTTATCGGTAATCCACAAGAGGTAGCAGAAAAAATTAAACGGCATAGTGAAGCATTAGGCGGTATTTCCAGATTCAGTTTTCATATGGATATTGGTCATCCGTCGCACGAGCATCTGAAACAGGCCATCGAACTCATTGGTCAGCAGGTATCTCCCCTACTAAAGGATTAGGAAATAAATATCATCAGTAAAATGGTGAAGTTATCCTTTGAATGTTCCTAACCAATACATTTTTCGTACAGCGAAAAGGCACTCCCCAGATTCAATAGTTTCACGGCAATTCGGGAAAGGATGAAAACTTGTCCGATGAGAAAAAATAAAAGAATGGTAGGTGTAGTATCACTTCTAAAACTATTGCTTGCGATCCAATAAATTCCAAAAAAAACAAGGAAAGTCAAAATATTTAGAATATACAAACCGAAGCATTTTCGAAAATTGCTAAAAACGAACCGAAAGGCATTTTTTATGGGCTGAGTGATAACTTTACCGTCGTGGTGGATGATGTGCACCTTTGCGTAATCTTGAATCATAAATAAGATAGTCGCCAAGATTAGATAGTAGGAATAAAAATTTTAAATCTATTGATGATCGGGATTTCGCTTTCGATGACCAAGGGGTTTATCCCCTGCTTGGCAAATAGTAATGCGAAAATACTCAGCATCACCACGTGCATCAAAAAAAAATAGAAGGTCAATCGGACTAGTCGCCAAAAATAAATCGTACTCCCCTGCCAAAATTTTTGGGAAGAAAAGGTAGGGCTATTTTCTTTTAACACACTCAAGATCCCGCCCATCCAAAAAATGGAAAAGATAAAAAACAAACCAATGATACCGAAGGAAAGATTAAGAATAACACTCATACCACCACCGTACTCCCGCATAAAATCCGTGACGAAAGCATAATCAAACCCACCCAACA
>JBCCJE010000022.1:0-15928 GCA_039027925.1 Bacteroidota bacterium | reverse complement strand
TTTTTGTAAAAAGAACACATATTCAAAAATAAACATATGAATTAGCGCAGAAAAATGATTTTAAATACCTTTTAGGTTTTCCAAATAGACGTAGTTAATCAATATTTAAAAAAGAAAAGAGATACGCTAATTTAGGTTTTAAATTTATTTCAGAAAATTCTGATGCGTAAATATACAATATACAAAGGGAAAATTTACTTTTTTAAAATCAAAAATTCGACGCGCCTGTTCAACTGCTTGCCGCTATCTGTAATATTGTCCCCAATTGGTTGCGTGCTACCAAATCCCTTGTAGAAAGTTCTGTTGGATTCGATACCGCGGTGAATGAGATAATTCACTACGGCTTGCGCTCTGCGAGCTGACAGTTGGATATTGTAATCAAAGTCGCCATCGGTATCGGTGTGTCCTCTGATTTCGATGGTCATTTCGGGATTGGACTGCATCAGTACCAGAAGTTTTTGTAGTTCTACGTGCGACTGCGGTAGTAGTTCAGATTTGTCCGTATCAAAAAAAATATTTTTGAGTGGAATCACCTTTCCTTGCTCCAAGGATACCAAACTCAAATCATCTTCTTCAACGGGCACATCAATCATTGGTGGTATTTTTTTGACCATCACATCATCTATGTAGTAGTATCCGTACCGTAAGGTATTCTGCTTCGTAATTTTTGTTTGAGTAAGACTGTCAGGAAAAAAATTGCCAATGAGTAGGTATTGCGCATTGGAAGTAGCTTTGAAAGTCTCACCGTACTTTATCCATTGTCCATCACCTGACTCAAGTATTTCTTTGGAAAAAACCTGCGGTGTAGCCTCAATCGGAATGTCCATGATTTCTTTAAATTTTTTTTCCGAAAAATACATCCCAATATTATTGACTTGAATAGATCGAGGTAGATGACTCACAAAAAATTCGACGGCGTAATTCTGACCAACTACGAGTGGTTCTCTCAGTTGGATTTGCGCGTACTCTCGGCAGTGAGGTTTTCCTTCATCACATCCATAAACGGTAATTCCGATCATGGACTCACCGCTTCTGGCTTTTTGTTCTCCAAAACCCTTTGCCGCCCAGTGAGCAGGTACTCTCACTTTGGGTCCAAAAACATCGGGCGATGATCCAGTTGCGGAACTCCAATACTTCACTACGTCGGTAAAGTGCTTTCCTTTGTAAAACCAACCGATGGGTGTACTGGAATATCTTTCGAAGCTAGGATTGGGAATCATATTTTCGCTTTCTACCGTGAGTGGTGCTTGGGCCACTAACACCAATGTCATCAAGGAAAATACAATGAAGAGTAAGTCTTTTTTCATTTTCAAGAATTGTTCAAAATTAAGAACGGATTAAGATAACTCGAACTTATATCCAGAAGCTGTATTAAGGAATGAAAAAATGACGGAAAAATAGACCATCAAAATTCTACATATATTAATTTTCCATTCCTAAGTTTTTTCTGGAGGGTAAGAACAACTTCATATCACAAAAAATAGCATTGCAAAAATCGTTCACAATGCTATTTTTTAGAAAAAATTTAGAAAAAATAACTCATCCCACAGCCTCCGTTTTCACCTCTTCGTAGGTCAAGTCCTTGTTGGGATCATCTACGTTGCGGTGAAATTGGTACAAGCTGTCCACCCCTTTGTCTTGTTCGATCTGTTCAGAAATGACTTCCAAAAGAGGTGTCGCAAGCCCTACGGCATCGGAGATTTCTCGGAGGGCTACTCTCGATTTGTTGCCCCGTTTTAAATCGTAAATGGATCTGATGCCCACGCTTCGGAGTTTGTCAATATCGTCCTTGGCGTAACAAACCAACTTCGCTTGTCCAATCCAATCCAGAATCTGACGAGCACCGTAGGGTGTTTCGATCAATAATTTTGTCAAACTGACCGAAGCCAAATTTTGCGCATTATCAATTCCTATTTCCTCTAGCCTTTCCTTGTGATTGGTACTCATTCCTTCGATCTTGTAAAGAGATAAAGTCTCGGTATTCAGCCGATCAGGGTTGAGCCAATCTTTGTAAAAATTAATCATGGCATCTAGGATTCGCTTGGGAAACATACCCGTCAAAAAAGCAACAGCAACGATAGAACCTTCCAACTGAACGAAACTTCCCTCGCCCAATAAAAACGAAAATACCAACGCCACAAAAAATGATAACAATATCCTCACGCCAGCGCTGTAGTAAACACTCGGCGACAAATCGTAGGAGTTAGAGCGAACAATAATATTAGTAGCCGACCAAATAAACGATCCCAAAAAAGCGTATCCCAATACTACGATACTCTGGTTGATTACCGCTTCATTGTCGGGATCACCGAAGTAACTGCCCGCTAACAAGAGGCTATCTTTTATATTTTCGGAAAATGAACCTGTGAACAAAATAAAAGAACTGGCGAGCAGACAAATCACAAACGCAAAAAGCACGGGCAAAAAATAATTGCCAAAAGAGTAAGTATCCTGCACCCGACGACTAGACGAAACGCCCATCTCGCGCAAGTCTTTTTCGAAATCCTCTTGTTTTTTCTTTCTCTTAAACCAAATAAAACTCATAGCCGTAAGCGGCATAAATCCGCTGATGATAGCCACGATAGTCACCCGACTCAAAAAGGTCAGATCAGATAGATTAGCGATAAAATCTTGGAACATAGTAATGTTGTTTTGTCTGATGAATTTTTGGGTAAATTACAAAATAGTATTGGATTTTATAAACCAATGCCCCCACTAAACTATTTAATTGGGTGAATAAAAATATTCGCTAAAACACGAAATGTACTTAAATGAACCCATCCTTGCGTCGTCTGATTCTAGTTACTTTTTCCGTCTTTATTTTAGCGAGTTGTTACTTTGCGTATCACTTGAAGTTTGAGTTTTATTTAGAGCAGTTTTTTCCTGAGGGAGATGAAGATCTTGCATTTTTTCAAGATTTTATCAAAGATTTTGAGACAGATGTAAATTTCTTGTTAGTAGCCATCGAGAGAGAGGATGGAGTCTTTGAACAAAAGTTTTTGGAGGACTTCCACGACTTCAGTTTGAAGGCAAGAGACCTCCCTTTCGTAGAGAGTACCCTTTCGTTGACTAAAATTTCCTATCCCCTCAAGACGCCCTTCGCCATCACTTCCACCCCAGCTATTCACATTGACCAACCAGAACGATACGAGCGCGATAAGCAAAGAATTATGGAAGATACCCGATTCGCCAATAACCTTATCGCTAAAGATGGCAAATCAATGGTGGTTTCCTTAAAGACCAAACCCAACGTCTCGATAGATGAATCTAAGGTGCTGATGCCAAAAATTGATAGCCTTGTCCAACAATATAATTTTGAGGACTATCACTACTTGGGTACTGCCAACTTCCAAAAGGAAATGGCAACGATGCAGCAGCGGGAGATCGCTGTCTCAACTATTATTTCTGGTATCCTAGTGGCATTCGTCATGCTGTGGATTTTCAGAAAAATTCCAGGCATTCTAATCTCTTTGATTTCAATTGGCACTGGACTGATTTTATTCTTCGGACTACTTGGAGCATTAGGCCGACCATTGAACGCCATGGCTGCATTGTATCCTGTGCTGATGGTGATCGTGGGTACTTCCGATGTTGTCCACATTATGACCAAGTACATTGACGAACTCAAAAAAGGAGTAGCTAAAAGAGCCGCCTTAATCATTACCGTGAAAGAAATCGGATTGGCTACCTTGCTGACTTCGGCGACCACAGCGATTGGGTTTGCCGCACTTACTACGAGTAAAATTTCACCTATAAAAGAGTTTGGTTGGAATGCAGCTTTAGGCGTGATGGTAGCTTATCTGACTGTCATATTTTTTACTACGGCTATGCTGTCCATGTACAGTGCCGAGCAGTTGATGAAGATGGGCAAAGGAGAAGCACTTTGGGGAAAACTGATGGATCGAGCCTATTGGTTTACCAGAAATAATGGTCGGAATATTGCTGTGGGAGGATTTGTAGTTATATTGTTATGTCTTTTCGGAATATCTTTAATTACTACTAATTATAAAATCGAATCCAACTTACCGCTCCGCAAAAAATTAACCGAGGACTTTTTCTTTTTTGAAAAAAACTACGCTGGGTTTCGCCCCGTGGAGTTAGCTGTTTTTGCTCAGGGCGATTACCAAGCTGACGACTTCGAAGTGCTACAAGAAATGAATAAAATCGAAAATCACCTGGAAACGATTCCTCACTTCAGAGCTACCATTTCGCAAACGTCCATTTATAAAAGCATTAATCAAATGTACCGAGGTAACAAGCGAGATGCCTACCAAATGCCCAAGACCGAAGCTCAGTATTTGAAATACAAAAAAATCGCTAACCGCATACCTCAAAGTTCAAATAAGGTTTTTATCAGTAAAGACAATAAGAAAGCGCGCATCGCCTCCAATATGCTGGACATTGGGGCGGATAACATCAAAAAAGCAACTAAGGATTTGGATACTTGGATAGACCAAAACATTGATCCATCCATCATAAAAGTAAAGCAAACGGGCACGGGTCTAATCCTCGACAAAAATTCTGAATATGTTCGTACTAGCCTGCTGCAAGGATTAGGAGGAGCAGTATTGATGGTGAGTTTGTTGATGGCATTATTGTTCCGCAACTGGAGAATGCTCATCATTTCTCTCGTGCCCAATATGGTTCCTTTACTACTTGCGGGAGCATTGTTAGGATTTCTTGGCATCGAATTAGAAGCAGGCATTTCTATCATTTTCGCCGTCGTATTTGGAATAGCTGTGGACGATACCATTCATTTTTTGAGTAAATATAAATTGGCCCGCCACAAGGGAAAATCAGTTGAGGATGCTTTGTACGTTACTTTCATAGAGACTGGAAAAGCCATTTGCCTGACTACCTTAATTTTGTTTTTTGGATTTTTGGTCTTGCTTTTTTCTATTCATCCACCAAGCGTTACCGTCGGATTATTGATTAGTGTGACTCTCGTAAGTGCGTTAATCGGAGACCTGATGTTAATTCCGATTCTTATCCGATGGTTTTACAAGGATGCCCCAGAAATAGAATTAGTCTCCGATGAGATTCAAAAAAAGCCATCGAGTACGTTGACTTAAGTAATTATCATATTTGCCTTCCTCACTCATTTTTAACATTTCGCTAAGTGTAACTCACATCTTTACTTATCAAAAAACAATGAAATTCCAAGAATAAGTTAAAGGTACGTTAAACATTCCCGAAGCAATTTTCGATTACATAAATTTGTGAAAATCAGAAAGTGTTTTGTTCTAATTTTTTCATACCTTTCTAGGAACATTTTCTCCTGTTTTAGCGATACCATGTTATTTTCATAATGCCAATAAAATCTATCAATGAATAAAAAAGCTATCTGGGCAATTATTGGATTGATGAGTGCTGCGATGATCGGGATTATATTGTTACAAGTTTATTGGATCAACTTCAATATAAAACTCAACGAGCAGCAATTCGATAGAAATGTAAAAAATGCCATCACACGAGTTGCCGAAAGATTAGAAGATTGGGAAGCCAATAATTCTTACGATGATTTTATGAATGCGGGTATGAAGACTCCTCCCGTTCTTTCCACCACAAATATTCGATCACAGTTTCGCTCCAACGGAACTGGTTTTTCAGAAATTTCCATCACCCAAGCCTATCGCAATCCTGCGTTGACTACTCCATCCATCAGTCCGTTAAAAGTCAACAACAACTTGGATTTTTCTTACATCCGAGACCGAATGGAATATCAAGATATCCAGAAGATATTTCGTCCCATTGAAGATCGGATTGACTTAAAAGTGTTGGATGATCTCCTTTACCAAGAACTCAACCAGAGGAGGGGGATAGAAGCGAAGTACAACTACGGGGTGTTCTCCAATCAGACTGGTTCGTTCGTCATCAACAATGGTACCTTTGCCGTAGTGAACGAAAAGTTTGCATCCGTCGAAAATGTAGATAATGATTTGTATAATTCTAGCTATCAGACTGAATTGTTTTCTAACACCTACGCCTTGGATTCTCCTGGTCTACTCATGGTACATTTTCCCAATCGCACTAGTCTCATTTGGAGTTCTTCTTGGATGACTCTTTTGGCTTCTATCATTTTTACGGGCTTGATTTTATTCTGCTTTTCCTACACTATACTCGTAATTTTTGAACAGAAAAAAGTATCAGAGATGAAGACCGACTTCATCAATAATATGACACACGAGTTCAAAACTCCGATAGCTACTATTTCGCTGGCTGCAGATTCCATTACTAGTCCTATGATTTCGGGCAATCCCAACAAGGTCAAAAGATTTGCCGATATTATCAGACAGGAGAATAAGCGAATGAATAACCAAGTGGAGAAAGTATTGCAAATGGCATTGATAGACAAGAGAGAATATAAACTAAAAATGGCGCAGATCAATTTACACGACGTAGTGGATCAGGCCGTTCAAAACTCTAACCTACAAGTAGAGAAAAAGGGAGGAAAAGTAAGTACAGAATTTAACGCAACTAACCCCTACGTCTTCGGTGACGTTACACACATTTCTAATATCATCAATAACCTGCTGGATAATGCCAATAAGTATTCCCCCGAAAAACCAGAAATTTCTGTTTCGACACGCAATGTTGCACAGGGAGTTGAAGTTATTATTAAGGACAACGGAATCGGGATGGGGCGGGAAGCCTTGAAGCATATTTTTGATAAATTTTACCGCGTTCATACTGGAAATCGTCACGACGTAAAAGGATTTGGATTAGGGCTGAGCTACGTAAAAGCCCTCATTGATGCTCACAAGGGAACGATAGATGTAAAAAGTGAATTGGGAAAAGGGAGTAGCTTTATCTTGGTTTTTCCTTACAATAGTGTCCCACAAAATGTTGACGTAATTGATTAATTAGTTTTTCACCAAACGATCTTAAACGATCATCCGAAAATTTCGGAATAACTAAACATCCTATTTTTTGAATAAAAATTTTACACATGACTGCAGCAAATAATCGAATTTTACTCGTAGAGGATGACATGAACTTTGGCGACGTACTACGCTCTTATCTCGAAATGCACGATTACAATGTGACATTGGCAACGGACGGCGAGGCAGGTCTAGAAAGCTACAAAAAGGGAGAATACGACTTATGTATTTTTGATGTTATGATGCCCAAAAAAGATGGATTCACATTGGCAAAAGAGATTAGAGAAAAAGATACCGAAATGCCAATCATCTTTCTGACGGCTAAAACTATGAAGGATGATGTATTGCAAGGTTTTAAAATTGGAGCAGATGATTACATCACCAAGCCTTTTAATTCGGAAGAATTGCTGTACCGCATCCAAGCTATTTTGAAAAGAAGCCAAGCAAAAGATGATCCGCGCGAAGAAATCAAAGAATTCGAAATTGGTAACTATCACTTTAATTTCCCTCTCAGAATATTGACTTACAATAATGGTAACGGCGAAGAACATAAGAACAAGCTTTCGCCCAAAGAAGCCCAACTCCTCAGAATGTTTTGTATGTACAAAAATGACATTCTTCCCCGTTCGGAGGCTTTGACTAAGATTTGGACAGAGGATAATTATTTTACCGCCCGCAGTATGGATGTATTCGTCACAAAATTGAGAAAGTATCTAAGCCACGATGCTAACATTGAGATTGTAAATATCCACGGCAATGGATTCCAACTCCTTGTACGAAACAGAGAAGAGGCCTAGCTTTTTAAAAGCTAGAAATTTAATTGTTACTAGACGGAGAGGACAAAATTGAGATTCGATTTTGTCCTCTTTGTCTTTTTAGTAGTACCTTTACATTTTAACCGAAACACTATTTTATTACATTTTGAAAAAAGAAACTAAGCGAATTTTAGGTATTGATCCCGGTACAAATCTCTTGGGATACGCTGTCATCGAAACTAAGAAAAATAAGATTAGTTTGTTGACCATCGGGGTCGTATCTATGAAACATCTCTCCTCTCACCAATTGAAGCTCAAAAAAATATTCGAACGATTACAAGAAATTATTAGAGGATACCAACCTACGGAGATGGCCGTCGAAGCTCCATTTTACGGAAAGAATGTTCAATCTATGCTCAAACTAGGCAGGGCACAAGGGGTAGCAATTGCCGCAGCAATTACGATGGATGTAGAAATGACCGAATACTCCCCAAAAAAAATTAAGCAGTCCGTAACGGGAAATGGCAACGCCTCCAAAGAACAGGTAGCGGCCATGCTGGTCAATATTTTAGATCAAAAATTAGATACTGAATATTTGGATTCTACGGATGCTTTGGCAGTAGCCATCTGTCATCATTATCAATCTGGTAATGCGCTTGGCGGTGGGAAAAAGTACGGTAGCTGGTCGAGCTTCATCAAAGATAATCCCAATAGGCTTAAATGAAAAAGCGATGTTATAAAGAGTTTTATAACATCGCTTTTACAAAATATATTTTTTTTAAAAATATGCTCTAATTTTTTCTGCGGTTTTAGCTAGTTCTTCTTGGGACACTCGTGGTCTTTTTTTAGGGATCAAATTACTCACAATAGGTATGAGGTGAACATGAGCATGAGGTACTTCTAGTCCTTCTACGAGTACTCCGATTCTTTTACAATCAATAGCCTTCTCCACAGCGGCAGCTACCCGCTTCGAGAATTTCATTAGCCCTTCGTAGGTATCATCATCTAAATCAAAAATGTAATCAATTTCTTTTTTAGGAATGACTAGCGTATGTCCTTCTGACCACGGATTGATGTCCAAAAAGGCAAAGTAATCTTCCGACTCTGCAATTTTATGACAAGGAATTTCTCCTTTGATAATTTTAGTAAAAATACTAGCCATTTGCTAAAATGATATTTCTAAAATTTCGAATTTAATTTTACCGCCTGGAGTTTGGATTTCCGCTACATCACCTACCGCTTTTCCGAGCAACCCTTTTCCGATGGGTGAACTTACGGAAATCTTTTTTAACTTCAAGTCAGCTTCTGACTGGGAGACCAACTGATACGTGATTTCTTTATTCACCTTTAAGTTTTTCATTCTTACTTTTGAAAGGACTACCACCTTTGAGTTATCCAGTTGGCTAGCATCTAGTACTCTGGCATTCGCTAAAGTCTTTTCGAGCGTATTGATTTTTAGCTCTAAGTATCCTTGCGCATCTTTCGCAGCATCGTACTCCGCATTTTCAGAAAGATCTCCTTTTTCTCTTGCCTCCGCTATGGCAGCGGCAGCTTTTCTTCTTCCATCCGTTTTTAATTCGTCTAGCTCAGCTTGCAGCTTATCATAGCCTTCTTGTGTCAGGTAGTTATATTTCATGATAAAAATTTCTTTGTTGAAAAAATAAAATATTTCGCTGCGAGTGTAGGTGAGTCCGCCCAAAAATTAATACAAGGATTTGGATTCACTCGCTCTTGATAAACAAAAAACAAGAACGTTTCTCCCTGGTAGGAAGAAACGTTCTTGAGTTGAACTTTGCTTAAAATTAGTAATTTTTAAGCAAAAATAAAAAATATTCGCACAGTCCTAAAATCCTAGCCGAACCGCTATATTGTGGGTACCGCCCCAGGGGTTGGTAGTTCGGTATGCGTAGTCAATGGCAAAGGTAGATTCAGAACCTTTGCGTACCGGAACTTGAAAAGTCAATCCCCCAGCAATTCCCGTGTAAACATTGTTTTCGTCCAAGGAGGCACTCTGCCCTACATCGTACTTGTACCCACCTCTGAGCATAAACATATTATTAAAGTTGTACTCTAGCCCTCCTCCAATCTGATCTCTGGAGAATGAGTTGGATGTAAAGTTAGTTAACGCAGTAACAGTATGTTTATCAGAAATGATAAAGTCATAGGAGATACCGATATTCAAAACCGAAGGTAACTCGAATGCCGCAGCTCTTGATTCGAAAGTCAATTGATAATTGTTCGTATTATCTGGAACAGTTAGTTGCTGCGATAATCCCTGACCACCAAAACTCATCGGAGATCCAATATTTCTCAATGACAATCCTAATTTAAAATTATCCTGTGGTCCAGTTACGTACTGTACGCCCGCATCAATCGCAAAACCAAAAGCTCGCAAATCGGCAGTACTTTCAGAAATAGCACGGAATAAGATTCCAACGGAAATTTTATTTTCAAAAATGTGGGCATACCCTACTCCGAGATTGAAAAAACTCGGAGAAAATGTACCACCAGTTCCTTCGGGGGAGTTTTCCGTGGTTACTGGAATATCTCCGAAATCCAATGACATCAAGCTGATACCTAGTGTCCCGTTTTTTCCAACTTTTTGAGCTAGACCAAAAGCATTCATTTTTATATCTGTTCCTTCTAAGTATCTGGCGTGACTGATGACTACCTCCGTACCTGTTACTCTGGATAGTCCTGCAACATTCAATCGCATCGCTTCTACCCCACTAATTAGTGAAGTTCCCATGGTATGCAAGCCAGCAGATCGAGCCCAAGGATTCATCAATAACTCATACGCCCCCGCTTCTCCTTGCCTATCGGGATTACCCGCAAAAGCAGTACTGATCGTAACCACCGACAGAATGAATGAAAAAAATATGTAAATAAATTTATTCATGATAAAATCTATTTTTTGGATAACGATATAGAACAAGTTGTTCTGGCTTCGTTACTAAATTCTTAAATAAAATCAAGGAAGGCAGATGATGATTCATCTGCTTCCCTTGATTCTGATTTTTTATAATCCCGATGGATCGAACTTTCTATTCACCCCAAACCATTTGAGCACCCGCTCACCTAAACCATCTGCGTCAATGTGAATCAAATATACGCCACTCGCAATGGGAATACCTTTGCTATTTTTTAAATCCCACTCTAAGGCTGGTGAAACTTGCGTATTAATAATTCCTGAATTTGGACGTGTTTGGCTCACATTAATTACCGACTCATCTCGCTTGTACTGTCTGATGAATTTTCCATCTAATGAATAAATGGTCACCGTACATTTAGCGGGAAGGTTAGTAATCTTAACCGTATTCGTGAATTGTGAAATTTCGTAGGCAGAATATCCATAGTACGGATTTGGTACTACGTTCACATTGTCTAATGCAGTTTCTATGTCTTCCTCCGATTCGACATCCTCGGCGGCCTTTCCATCTATCACAAATCGGTAAGTTGGATAGCCGTTGAAATCATCAGTACCCTCAAATACTTGGTAAGGATTATCTACCCTTAGTTGTATTCTCAGATCAGTAGGAATTAATCCTTGATCTACAGGTAGTAAGCTCGCTCCTTCGTTCAATATGGCCATTGATGACCAAGTGATTTTATTGTAAGCTCTTCTCCTGGTATTAGCTGATTGACTTTCCAACTCACTTTTTATTTCAGCACACCCATCGTACTTTTCTTTCGTCACGTAGATGTAGTGCTGTCCGCCCGCCACTACGTTATGTGGGAACTGATCGAAGAAAGGAAGGATAAGCTCATCCGTTGGATTCCAAATCATATCCCTACCATTGGCTGTAAAGTTGTCAGAGTTGGGTCCCCCTGGGAAGTAGGTTGAATTTTCTCCGAAGAATATATTCAACCGTTCACCCGTCTCCTGGTCAATGGCATAACCCGGAAAGTATCCCATACCTGTATCTGAACCGCCTTCCGGTTGACCATCTATACCTACGGAAGCCCCGTCTCGAAGTCTTAGGTTCGTAACGTTACCTTCCGTCTCGAATACATTTCCTGAGAAAGTAGGTGCTTGATAATATTCAGGTATTGCCGTTTCAACTACAACGCACCTACTCCATTTCGTAGGATCGCTGGTAAAAACAATGTCAACATTATTCAAATCCTGAACTGGATTTTGAAGCCTAACTACGTTAGAGATTGCTTCCTCTCTGAGATTAGTCGTCAACCAAAACTGTTGTGCAGCCATATCTGGTGTCTCAAAAGAGTTAAGTACGAAAGGAGCAAAAGAACCGAATCTAGAGAATGCTTGCTCTGGATCTTCCGTAAAATCAGTTTCATTTTCACTAGTTCTCAGATAATTGAAGATCTCCCCTCCGGAATCATCGGGAATAAAGGAAAACCAATCATCTGAACTAGCATAAATCTCTTCGTAGCCAATTGTACCATTGGAAGGATCAACTTTATCTCCTGCATCATCTGTCTGCCCTACCGTGATTGAGAATCCAAACTCACTAAGTACTTGCTCATTTAACCTTTCAAGCGTTTGATCAGAATAGATGGGAGCAGAAGGATCAGAAAGATTTGTTAATTGCCAGTATTGTTCAGAGTCTAATTCGTCATCACCATCATTATTTCCATCCAAGTCAGTAAAGGTTAACTGAAATTCGCCATTAACAACTTCTAGTGGATTGATGATTTTTACATTGATGGGCGATCTACCTGCTTGGTAAGTAATCTCTCCGTTGAATGATCCATCTAAAATGGCATCCTCGGTTTCTTGGGTCATTGCCACATTATTTTCACCTACTCCGATACCATCAATTCTAGTTACAACTGGTCCGTCACCATAGCTAGCATTCAACTTTCGGTAAACAATAGGACGTGGAATTACTGTGTAAGATGATCTTTCACCATCCCCGATATTTCTACGACCCTCTAGGTAAGGTCTCCTCTGCCCAACACCCGATACTGGATCAAACTGTTCAAAGTTGTTGTGGGCATAGGCTATTACCGAATAGTAATATTTTTTATGATTCACCAAAGAGTTATCACCATCAGAGAATAAATCTTCTGTGATACTGAAAGTATGGGAAATTCCATTTTCTAATACACCTTCATTTTGTAAAGAAGGTACCCAGATGGGATTAGTTGGATCACTTGGGTTAAACTCTGGCGACCAATTATACAATCTAGAGATTCCATTTTTAATATCAACTGAAATCAACAACCTTGATCTATCGGCATCATTACCAAATTCTGCTGGACTTACGTTGGCATCAATCAATTGATAGATTCTATATCCTTCGAACTTGTAAGATTTAACCTCATCAGGTAATCCTGGAGGAGCTTGCAAATCAATTTCTGAATACTGCTCCCTCGAATTATTTGTCACTAATGGATCGCCATTAGTTAGGATCATAATAATTTCCTCATCTAACTCTACGAAGTCAACATCTGGTGCATCTGGCCCGTCCGTAATATCGAAGCAGTTATCAAATAAAGCTTGTGCAATATCATCTGCAGCCAATAGTGGCGAAATATTTGGACAAGCATGCGGTACATCTGGAACCCATACTACTCCGACAATCAACTCATTTACCGCTTGCGAGATCAATGTAAATGGACCTGATGCTTGAAGTGTTCTTCGATCATCAAAAGGAAGATTGGCTGTACACATTGACCATCCCGTAGGATCGTCTGGATCACTAGGAAAGGCATAATTTACTTGGGGACCACCAGAATTATATCCATCTCCGCCAAACGTATAAGGTGTACCGTCTGTCCAAGATCCAGAGATTAAGTTATAAAACTCTGCTGGAAGATTGGGATCTTGTTGACCTGGAGGACCTCCTCCGATTCCACTATTAGTATAGGTAAATGAAGACATGCCGAGCGGTACTAATGTATCAGCGGGAACAGTAGGGGTTGGATTAATTAATTCGACCAAGTTTCCGTTGCTATCAAAAACTCTAACTTTAGGAGCATTAGGTCCACGGAAATAATCCACTCCCAGCAAAGGTACTTTATCACAGTAAGTTGCAACCGCTTGTGGGCAAGTACAACCAGTAGCACCATCTAGGGCATCTTCATTGTAAACATAAGCCAGACTCCTTGTCGTATCGCACCCAATATAATCATCAGTATAACATCCTAAATCTGGATCCACCCACATTGCAAAGAAAGTACTATCAATGACCTCTTGAGCACGATTAATCAGTTTGTATCTTTGGAAAGTCATATCATTGATCTCATCATTAGTTCTCCACGCAAACGATTGTACTTGGATTTCCATTCGAATTTGATCGCCCTGCGACTGGGTATGATTCCCCCCCGCATCGTTGTATATCCAAAAATACATTTCATCGGCGTACTGGGCATCTTTTAAACTCTCTACATCACAGTTAGTGATGTCAATTCTGGGAAAGTCTCCCAAGTGAGGTTCGTAAACATCAATCTCATTAGGAATAACCCCATCTGGATCAACATTATCAAAGAAAAATCCAAAGCCTTGGGTACTTGTAGGCTCTGACGGTAAGTCAAACCCATGAACATCAAAGAACCAGCGATTTCCTTTAGCTGGCCATCCTAACACATCGGCGGGTATTTCATTGGGTTCTAACTCTGTTCTACCTTCCGATTTTGCTATTTCCCAATTTTGGATATGTGCCAAGATGTTTTCACCTAGTACTCTGTAGTGCTTATCCCAGTTGACACAGGTATCAAATCCAACGGTACCTACATCTGTTAATGGCCCTGGCCAAAAATCGTTACGAGTACCTGTACGATAAGTTTGAGCCGCCATCTTTAGGTTTGGATTATCGGGTAGTCCAGTAAATCCACCAATCCAAACGGCTCCAGCAAATATGGAAGAAACCTCTGGAACACCTGGCTCCACCTTCGGGACAACGTACTGACCGTTATCTAAATCCCACCATACATCTCCTCCATTAAGTAATGTAGCCCTAACATTATTGATAGACTGAACAACCAAGGAAGTGCCTTGAGCACAGTCCATTCTAATTGATGCTACATTATTTTGGGTAGCTGAGGCTGGTTTATTATGATGATTGGGACCTACGTGAGCGTAAGAAACACTCCATAACCCCAATAACAAAGCCACAGAAAATAAATATTTTAAATTACGCATGACTATATATTTTATTCAATTTATATTTTAAAATTCTAAAATTGCTCCTAAATAAATCCTTCTCGGAAGCGTAAAGAATCCCGGATTTAGCATAGCCCAAGTGTAGGAAGGAACATAAAACTCTTCTAGCCCATCCGCTCTAACTCCATCAAGTACAGATTGTCCAATTGATGAGGTAAGAAAACCATCATCCTCAGCTGAACCCGACGCAGAGTAAACGCCTAAAAGATTTCTTCTATCCAATAAATTTTGTACTCTGACGTACACGTTTAAATCAATAGGTGATTTTGTTTTCTCTTGCGGTGTATATAATCTAAAGTTTTTATCCAACCGAACATTCAAGGTAAAGTTCCAAGGTAATCTTGCTCCATTTAAAGAGCCTACTGTACCCGAACCACCGAACTGAGTAGGAACTAATGTTGCGGTGTAAGGTCTTCCAGAGACAGCAATGGTTTGAACATTTAATCCAGCATTAGCCAAAATATCTTTTCCAAACAAAACTGGCCCGTTGTATCTTCTCCCAGCAGCATATCGGTAATCCAAAGAGATATTGAAACGATGTCTCTCATCAAAAGAAAGAGGGAAAAGATTTCTGATATTTCCTCTACTTCCTAGGTTTCTCGAAGACTCAGCATTTGATCCAGTCCCATCAGCAAACTGTAGTGTATATGCTGCTAGAATAGTTACGTTCTTAGTTCTTCTTAGATCGTATTGGAAAGTAAATCCTTTTACGGTACCGAAATCCAAGTTATCAAATCCAGTATATGTCGTCACGTTCAGGTCAGAAGGTAAAAACAGAAAATCTCTAATCTGAATCATATCTCTTAATTCCTTGTAATAAGCAGATACCTTGATAGCAGAAGAATTGGTTAACTTTTGCTGGAATCCAATTTCGTAATCAATGGTTCTTTCTGGTCTTAGATTAGGGTTATTTTCGGGGGTTCTTCCTGCATCTCCAAAATAGAAATAACTTAATGCCGTAGCGATATTGTTTTCAGGAGGTCTTTGTACTAATATATCATAATGCGCAAAAAAGTTAGCTACATCAGATATCGGAAATGAAAATGCCAATCGAGGCATCACGTTGATTTGCGGTTTGTAGTCCTCAAAACTATCATCGGGATCAAAGGTACTTTCCTTGATCCAGTTACCACCCGCCAATGGATTAGTATATTGAACGT
>JBCCJE010000021.1:0-16175 GCA_039027925.1 Bacteroidota bacterium | reverse complement strand
GGTGACAGCCTCCTTGATGAGAGAAACAGTGTTGAAACTGGTTGTCTCGGTGTCAATAAAATACACCCACCTTGTGTATGGTGGCTTATTTCTTCCCTTAGCTCTCTCCGAGGTTTTGGGACAGGCTTCACTCTTCCCTCGACAAAGGAAGTCATTAAAAATATTAAATTTGTAAAAATGGAATTGAAAAATTAAATATTTAACCATCAAGGAATGCTGAACCCCTCAATTTCCTTTTTCTAAAAAAACAAAACATGAAAAATTTCCTCCCACTTCTCATTATCGCCTTTTTGTTCTTTCAATGTAAAAATGATAAGTCTGCTCCCGTAGAAAAAACAGGCATAGAAAATAGTCTCGGTAAAATAGATATTCAGGTAACTGGATCGGAAGAAGCCCAACCTTATTTTCAAGAAGGGTTACTTTTGTTACACAGTTTTGAATATAAGGATGCCGCCGAAAAATTTGTCAAAGCGCAAACGATTGATTCTAATTTTGTGATGGCCTACTGGGGCGAGGCCATGTCGTTCAATCATCCCTTGTGGAGAGAAAGATATACCGAAGATGGAATCGCTGCGCTAAAAAAATTAGCGCCCACTCCCGAAGAAAGATTAGCAAAAGCACCCACCGCATTCGAAAAAGATCTGCTTCAAGGAGTAGAAATTTTATACGGGAAAGGAGAGAAAAAAGAACTAGACATTGCCTATAAAGACCATATGGAAAAGTTACATAAAAAATATCCAGATCACCACGAGATCAGCGCCTTCTACGCCCTCTCTCTCCTAGGGTCTGCGAAAAACGGAAGAGATACCGAGACCTACGAAATGGGAGCTAGGATTGCGCAAAGTATCATTGATGAGAATCCCAAGCACCCCGGCGCATTACATTATTTGATTCACTCGTACGATGATCCAGACCACGCTTCACTCGCCTTGGAGGCGGCCAATAGTTACGCCAAAGTAGCTCCCGACGCAGGACACGCCCTGCACATGCCTTCCCATATTTACGTAGCGATGGGCATGTGGGATGAAGTCATTAGCTCCAACATCGCTAGCTACGAAGCAAGTGTCAAGAGGATGAAAGCCAAGGAACTGGACAATGACGCCCGTGGCTACCACGCTTTCAAGTGGCTGATGTACGGCTATTTGCAAAAAGGAAATTTTGCGAAAGCAAAAGAGATGGTATATGATATGAAAGCGTTTTGTGACGAAAAACCATCAAATCGAGCCAAGTCACATTTTATCATGATGCAGGCAGCTTACCTCACGGAGACGAGCGACTGGGATGACCCGATTGCGAAGGAAGCCGTTGATCTGGCCAAAATGAATATGTTTACCCAGAGCGTTCAGCACTTCACACAGGGTATGATGTCCTATGTGCAAAATAACAAGATGCAGGTAGAGGAAGCCATCAAAGCCATCAGTTTGCTGAGAACGGGAGGCGAACAAACGATGGTCAACGGAGTCGCTAAAATGTGTAGTGGTATTTCGGCGTACCAGCAGCCACCATCCAAAAATGAAGTCAACAGCATGAAAGTGCTAGAGCTAGAATTAAATGCGCTTTTGGCACTTATGAATAAAGATGAGGAGACTGCGGAAAAGTGGTTTGAAGAAGCAACGGCTCTGGAAGAAACTACTACTTTTAATTACGGGCCACCCAATATCGTCAAGCCTTCCTTTGAACTCTACGCAGAATGGTTAATGCAAAAAAATAAAAAAGCAGAAGCCAAAAAGCAATATGAAAAAGTATTGTTACGAGCCCCTAAGCGATTGGTCGCCATGCGGGGATTGGAGCAAACGAAGGTGGAAAGTTAGGGAGGAGGCTTTCTATTTTCAACGTGGCTAAATCAGAGGAGAGAAGAGGGATGCGAGAAGAGAGACAACGCAGGAATTTTATCGCTTGCCCTTCTCTCCTCCCGCAACGAAGTGAAGCGAAGTGGTCTCTATTCTCGCCTCTCTTAAATAATTACTTTTCAAAAAAATATATTTTAAATGAAAAAGCTACCGTACACAAAGATCAAATCGCTTGAACAATACAATGAATATTGTAATATTCACGAATCATTGTTCGCAAAGGACGAAGAAAAATATGCTGATGAAATTGAATTGTTGGAGATTCTCATTGAAGATTATGACCAACGATCATTTAAAAATAAATACCAAGCCCTGAATCCTGTTGAACTACTCCGAACACTAATTCGAGATAACGAATGGAGTCAATCAGAATTTGCCCAGCAAATAGGTATTTCAAAACAATTGGTGAGTGACGTTCTAGGCTACAGAAGAAATATCAGTAAAGAGTTAGTTTTAAAACTTGCTAAGTTCTTTTCCATGCGTGAAGAGGCTTTTAGCAGACCTTATACTTTAGCTGCCAAACGTTCTAATTTTGTGAAAAAATAAATAAATCACCTATCTACATTTTCCCAAAACCATACGTTTTATTCGTACTTTGTGAAACAAACAAACGTAATTCAACCCTAGCGAAACCCTTGCTATCATTGAATTTTTTAAACAAAAAAAGACAAACATTTTAGAATATGAGACTTTATATAATTTTAATTGCCAGCCTTCTTTTCCAAAATCTTTCTGCACAAAATGAAGCTACAACAGATGAGGATAAAATCTTTAAAATGGTGAGTGATATGCCTAGATTCCCTGGTTGTGAAGTGGGCGTGATGACTGCCGAAGAAAGAAAAAAATGTGCAGAAAATAATCTGTTACGCTACATCTACGCCAATATCCAATATCCAGATTCAGCTCGGGCACACGGCACGGAAGGAAAAGTAGTCATTCAATTTGTGGTAGAAAAAGATGGGCTCATCAACGACGCAAAAGTACTCAAAGACATCGGCGATGGCTGTGGCGATGAAGCGCTACGGGTAGTGAATCTGATGAGAGAGCAACAAATCCGCTGGCGACCAGGCAAACAAAATGATGAACCCGTCAATGTTAGTTTTACGCTACCCATTTCCTTTAAATTGGAGAAATACACCCCGCCGCCACCATATAGTGTGTACGGGAGCGACTCTATTTATTTTGAATTAGAAAAAATGGCCGAGTTCGAGGGAGGAGAAGATAATCTACAATTATTCCTAGCCACCAATACTGATTATCCTAAGAGTGGATTGGATAGCTGCCTGATCGGTACAATGAAAAGTGAAGTGATTGTGAGGAAGGATGGTTCTATTCAGCTATTGGAAACGGTGGACTACAGTAACCTCGGGACTGACTTCTTGTTTGAAGTTATCAAGTTAACGCCAAAGCTGGAAAACAAGTGGACACCCGCCATTTACGAAGGAAAACCAGTCACGAGTATATATCCCATCAGAGTAGAATTTCGTCCGACCAACGAAGGTTGTAAAAACGTTGTTACGGATTTTGAAGCAGCGAGTAAAAAAGTACTGGAAGGCGTAGATCTTCACAACGCAGAAAAGTCAGCGGAAGGATTAGCGTTAATCAACGAAGCCCTCGAAGTATTTCCCAACAATACCGAATGGCTCTACTATCGAGGGATCATCCAAATTAATCTGAAAAACAACGAGGCCGCCTGTGAAGATTTTCAGAGAATCCGAAACATCCTCGTCACTCCGTTTTACGAAAACTGGATAGATGTGGTTTGTGGGTTTTAGATAGTCTCTGACCGAGAAGTTTTCTTCTCGGTCAGAGACTAATTAATTGCCTTGGGCTAAGAACTCCACGTCCGCCCGTTCGGGACATTCTCCAAAGGCATACATCCGTCGTATGCCGTCGGAACAGGATCGTAGTTCAGTACTTTTTCTCCTACCTGTTCGGAAGTGTAAAACCCTAGTAACGTAATTTCTTTGAGGGGAAAAAAGAAAGGTGTATCCGCTCCCGTAGCACCCTGATTTGCTTTTGCCTTCTCCATCAAGGCCGTAATCATTTCGTCCATTTGCTCATTACTCAAATT
The DNA here is from genome assembly GCA_039027925.1 of Bacteroidota bacterium. Taxonomy (GTDB): domain Bacteria; phylum Bacteroidota; class Bacteroidia; order Chitinophagales; family Saprospiraceae; genus CAJQQY01. Next base: position 12,251 of record JBCCJE010000021.1, on the reverse strand, counting down.
TGCAAATGATTTGTTATAAACTGACTTCGCATCCATTTCTAACTGATCTAATCCTGCTTTAAAATTTGTAGCTTGCTCGGGTTTATAAAAGCTATGGTACATCTTATCGGCAAATCTTTCCACCATCACATCCTTTGCTCCAACGATTCCTTCGGTTCTAGGAAGGATTCTCTCGGCTGCTTCCCGCAATGTACTGATTTGAAGATCAGAGAAGATTTGGGGTTGCCATTGGTCAGCAGGCGTTTTGGTATCTGCTTGGCAGCCAGACATCACCCCCGTAATCGCAGAAGCGGAGACAGCGTATCCCATCAACAAGGCAGTTTTTTTTAAGGCTTCTCTACGTTTCATTATTTTTTCTTTTTATTAAATTGATTTTATTCGTATATAAATCCAGATTTATAACAATATAATTTCAAATATAATTTTTTATAACTTATCTAAACTTGAAATTCATAATCAATTGACTATCAAAAAACTAACAAACCAACGTTCCTCATCACTCTTAATTCTTCATTCTCTAAATATTTTGCCTGTTTAACTCCTTCACCGCATAATCCGCCGCCCTCGCCGTCAACGCCATGTAGGTTAAAGAAGGATTCACGCACGCTGCGGAAGTCATACACGCCCCGTCGGTCACGAATACATTTTTGGCAGCGTGCACTTGATTCCATTTATTTAAGACAGAAGTTTTGGGATCACGTCCCATTCTAGCCGTTCCCATTTCGTGAATACCCAATCCTGGGTAACACTCCCCCTCCCACGATTGTACATCTTTAAGTCCAGCCGCTTCCAGAATGGCCACTCCCTCTGCTCGCATATTTTCACGCATCTTCATTTCGTTTTCTTTCCACTCTACGTCCATTGTCAGGGTAGGCTGTCCCCATTTATCCCGAACTTCTTCGTTTAAGTAAATCTTATTATCGTGGTAAGGTAAGCATTCACCGAAGGCGGTAATGCCCATTCGCCAAGGGCCAGGCTCCAGCAAGTCCAGTTTCATTTGTTTGCCAAAACTCAACTCCTTGACACTTCGTGCCCAGTCGGAACGACTCGCTCCACCTTGGTAGCCGTACCCCCGCAAATAATCTTTTTTAGTTTTTCGATCTCCCAGATTTTGGAATCGAGGAATGTAGATACCATTGGGTCGCCGACCTTTATAATATTTATCATGGAAACCATCGTAACGACCACTAGCCCCCGTTTTAAAGTGGTGATCCATCACATTGTGCCCTAGTTCTCCGCTGTCATTGCCGAATCCATTCTCGAATCGCTTCGACTTAGAATTCATCATAATAAAAGTAGAACCAAACGCAGAAGCATTTAAGAAAATGACTTTAGCAAAAAAATCCTCCGTTTGGTTCGTTGTAGCATCAATGATGCGAACCCCTACCGCTTCTCCTTTCGTGTCGTCGTAGATAATGGAATTAACAATGGAAAATGGGCGAATCGTCAGGTTGCCAGTTTTACTAGCGGCGGGCAAGGTAGAAGCCACGCTCGAAAAATAAGCACCGTAGGGGCATCCCCGCATACAGCGGTTGCGATATTGGCAAGATCCTCTCCCCTCGTGGGTGGATACTGTCAAATGGGCAGTTCTTCCGATGGTCAACATTCTACCGTCGTCAAAGTGCTTGGCCATACGTTCTCGTACTTGCTGTTCGACGCAGTTCAATTCCATGGGAGGTAAAAACTGTCCATCAGGCAATTGTGATAAACCTTCTTTGCGACCACTCACCCCCGCAAATTTTTCTACGTAATCGTACCACGGAGCAATGTCTTTGTAGCGAATGGGCCAATCCACGGCAATACCTTCTTTGGCATTTGCTTCAAAGTCCAAGTCACTCCACCGGTAGCTTTGGCGCCCCCAAGTGATGGACCTTCCGCCGACGTGGTAGCCTCTGATCCAATCAAATCTTTTTACTTCCGTGTAGGGATTATCAATATCATCAACAAACCAATGACCGTGGGATGGCATAGAGACGTAGCCCGTTCTACTTTGCTTGGCTTGTCGCTCACGTTGTTGCTCTCCGATTCGATTGCGATTGGGTAAGTCCCAGGTATCTTGCATCGCGGTGGGATAATCTCCGTGCTCTACATTTCGACCTCTCTCCAGTACGATGGTTTTAAGTCCTTTTTCACAGAGTTCTTTAGCTGCCCAACCACCGCTGATACCCGAACCAACTACGATGGCATCATAAGTATTTTGTTTCTTTACTTTTAAATTCAAATTCATAAAGTCTATAGTTTTGATTTTTATCTCAAGGGACTAGGCAAAAAATAACCCACCTATTTTACTTGCTATTTTTTCCTCATACTGCGTTAGAAAGCCTCGCCGAACCTACGGGTTCGCCTACGTTTTCTGCCTTGTCTGAGAAAAAAATAGCTACGCAAAATTAGGGCGGCTTATTTATTTCCTAATCCTTAACATAAATTTAGAAAAATTCAAGAAGTCTTAATTTAAAAGTTGTATAATGGTATGAATAAAGAATTAGTCTAAATAAAATATGCAGCATCCATTCAAAAATTTTCCAGTTTTATACTACCAGATATTTTGGATTTTTGTGGTGAGCCAGATCGCTTTTTACGCAATTGTATTTGACAACAGCGCCTACATCATGACTTCTCCTAGTTTTGATTTAGGTATTGAGGTTTACAACGTAATTCTCGTTTTAGTCAATTTATTATATCCTTTGGCAGGCTACTTTATAGATCGCCAATCAGATGTAAGAAATGGATTATTGATTGGATTAACTTGCTTGGGGGTTGGATTATTGATTGCTTTTGTGGGGCCGCAAGAACATCCTATTACTTATTTTTCGTCTTACGCCCTGTCCTTATTTGGAAATGGCATCATCTATATTTTGTGTGTGATGCACGTGGGCGTTATCTTTCCCGTAGCGAATGATTGGAAAGATAATGCGTTTATTTTATTACTTTTTAGTCCTGTCTTTTTTATGGCAGTTTTAGCCATCGCTCTGATCCTATTTTCTGAATCTACATTTTACACGCCCTCCGAGTACCATCTGGTTATCATCATTAAGATTGGTTTGCTTATCGGATTAGGAGCATTAATTGTGAGATCTAGAGATTTGGGATTTCAAATAAAAAACGAAACTGAAACCGAGGAAGAAGAGAACGCAGGTAAAATTCCATTTCTCCAAAATCTGATGATCGTGATGATATTCGTAGCGACCGTTTTTTATTTTATGGTTAAAAATCTTCCAAACTTAGCGGCGCCCGAAAGTTACGGAGGCTTGGAGGAATTGATTGAAATGTTTGGAGGAGAAAATAATGTGGGGAACATCCTCGCCATGGCGGGCATCTTCACGGTTGCAGGTATATTGTTATACACTCCGAAATACCGTTCGATTCAAGTTCAAAAAATCAAATATATCACCTTCGCAATACTATTGTTAGGGTTGTCAGAGTTTCTAGCCGCAGCATCGAATAGTATGGTCTTTGATGCTTTTTTATCTAATGCCTACGCCTATCTCTATTCCTTTATTTTTATTCCCACTTTTATGAGTATCATAACCCACGTGAATTTAGATCAGGACTTGGGTTTCTGGATCGGAGCATTGATCGGAGTACCGTATTTTATAGATGAAGCCTTATCCAACCTCAAGGGAGATTGGGTGAGTTCACTTCCATACATTGCTTTGTTGATGACGGTTTTATTTGCCATTAGTTTGAGGGAAAATCAAAAAATGCTTACGGAAAAATTAGCCTTGGATGAGCCTAATCAAATTGAAGAAGAGGAGAATAAGGTGGATCCGTTGGATCACTTTATTGAAGAATGAAGGTTTGAATTTGATTCTGAGCAGATCATTTCAGGAATTACAACTTGTATGTTATCTCTTTTTCATTATACTTCTTTAGAATCATATTCAACAATTTTATTGTAATGTTCAGTAGTGTGATCTTTTGTTACTTCTTCCCAAACAGCTTTTGGAATATAGATTTCGTCGAACAAATCTTCCAATAAATTAAGTTTATCCACAATAGCTAGAGAGAAAATCGGCCCCGAGTCAGAGATTACTAATCCGTTCTTCATTCTATTTCAATTTTTGAATATCACGGAGTACATCTTCTGCTTCTAAATTAGAAATCGGAATGCCATATTCTGACAAAAAGGTTTCAAATTCTAGTCGAGACATTTCTGCGATTTGGGCAGCCTTTCCAATAGTTACTTTTTTATGGAGATATAATTGAGTTGCCAAAGAGACTTTTATCCGTTTTTTTAATTCCTTTTCCGATTCGTTGAGGGTTAGTAAAATGTCAGAGGGAAGTTCAATTTTAATAGTCTGTAAAGTCATAATTACTTTTTTATCCAAGATAACTTTTTTTCAGATGGTTTGGGTTGAGTTTACAAAATAAAAAAACTTAAAACTTAGCGAGGCAATTTTGAAATTACCAGCTAAGAAAGTAACTACTATTTTTCTTTAACCAAGTAGGGCGTTTTGAAACGACCCACTTGGTTGACGCCCCACTTGGTTGAACTAGCGTTTCTCCAAATACTGATGAATCGCCGCAAAGTCTAACCTACCCAGTCCCTTGCGATTTGCTTCCGCAAATAATTCTTTGGCTACATTGGCAAGGTACATCGGTTGATTCATTTCGTAAGCAGTCACCGCCGCCAAGTGCAAATCCTTGTGCATCCACTCCAAAGGAAACTGAACGTCGTAATTGTTTTGTTTGATAAATGGAAATTAAAGATTCCGCAAATAATTGTAGCGTAGGCACGACGCCAAATTTTAAGTGATTAGGAACTGCCGCTTTCGTGATTTCAGTTATTTTGGAGGTCGCTAAAAATTCTTGGATAATGCTATCGTCAAAATAAAACAGCAAACTTTTAAACGTTCCTTCTTTCGGTATCAAATCAGAAATGTAGTACATACCACGGGGAATAAATAGAACTTCGTTTGTTCTGACTTTGATAAATTGATCGTCGTAGGTCTTGAGGTGTTGTTCGCCAGCAAGTAAAATCGAAATAACATGATTGGAGATATACCCTTCCCGATTGACAATCGGCTCGGTTAGATTTTTTGTTAAAATACAAACATTGCCATCTCTTAAAATAGTTTTGACTTGCGAGGCTGCAAATAATTTTTGCGGAATGAGGATCATTTTTTTATTTCAAAGATGGCGTTTTAGATGGGAAAAAAATAGTCGAAAATGATCGTAAATGGTAAGAATCGTTTAAAAGGTTGATAAAGGATAAATCAGCTATACCAGATCTCCAAGATTAACCATTTCTTTTAACCAAGTAACTTTATTTCATAACAATAATCTTACGGGTCTGAAAACCAAAGTCTGTATTTAACGTAACAAAGTATTCACCACTAGCGAGATGAGCCGTACCAAAACTAATCGTATGCGAACCAAAGCCTAAGTCTGCGTCAGTAATAGTTTCTACTAAGCGACCATTTAAATCGTATAACAACACATTTACGTTGGATGGTTTTTTCAGTATTAGTTCAAATGTCGCTTGGTCAATAACTGGATTTGGAGTAGAGCCAGTGAACGAAAAATCTGTATTTAGGGATTTGATTTCCCCTAACTCAAAATTTTGTGTATTCAAAAAGGCAGCATGTACCGAAATTTTTCCATCATTCGTCCGCCCATCTCCCCAAAAAGGAATAGCGTAATTTTCAGTAACGATGATTTCGTTGTATTCTCCGGGACCAATATCATTATTCAAGGCAGAAATCTCCCCAAAATCACTCATCTCGGAGGACACATTAAACTGCTCAAACATAACGCCTCCATCTAAGGAATAGCCCAAGTAATAATGCGTATTGTCCGTATCGGGATCATCTCGCTGATCGTACCAACTCACAAAAACAACGCCCTCCTCGTTGACCACAATACTTGAATAAAATTGGTGGATCGCACCGTCTGTGTCATTATTTACCTTAGTGGGAGATGACCAAGATACTCCAGCATCCGTTGATCTCGCAATAAAAATATCCAACCCCGTACGCGTCGGATCGTCATCCACATCCGTCCACGCTACGTAGATAATATCGGGATTGGACTTATCAACCGCTACGTGCGGGCAGGGGTACAAGCGCTCATCGCTTACTCCAGCTACACTTGGAATTCCCGAAAATAATTCTTCCATGTTGACCTCAGCTACTTTTATTTCTGGATCAAATGTAGCCCCTCCATCCGTTGATTTGGCTACGTAAAGTCCGTAATCATTACCACCAGTATCCCCAAAGAAAGTAGCGTAAACGGTTCCGTCAGAAGACACATCAATACTCGCATACTGTGCAAGGACGTACGTTCCAGTATTGATAATCACATCGTCGGCTTCGAAGGTATTACTTCCTGCTAGGCGTCGTTTTACTTTCATACGGTACTGCCCTGTATTCAAATCAATATCCACGTACGTCAGGTAAATATTTCCCTTGTAGCTGCTACTCGGCGAGTGGTCGGTGACCATCCATTGTTTGTCCACCGCAAAGTCCAGATCAGAAAATCCACCAATATCCGTAAACTCAAATTTTTCTATCCCATCAGCATCCAGCGTCCAGTTGGCACCTCCGTTGGTAGAGGTAGCGCAGTACATCGCCCAAGTACCTGTACTCGTATTACTATTCCACGTCAACAAAATCCAAGTCATGTACGCCACGCCATTTTCATCAAATATAAACATAGGATCACCACCACCGATGACCAATTCGTCGGGGATCGTAGCATCAAACGGACTTTTTTCCCAAGTCACTCCAAAATTATTGGTATAGTAAATCGTAAAGGAAAGCAAAGGCGCAGAGCCACCGCTACCATATTTCATAGCACCCACAACAATATTGGAAGTATCATACGGATTCACCGCAGCGTGTACCTCAAATTCTGTTTCGTCCGACTCGCCCACCTGAATATCATTGCCAGATCGAGTAGTAGCCCGTAGGGTCTTTGTTACATCATTGTCATTCCCATTGTCATTCCCATTGCTATTGCTATTGTCATTGCTATTGTCATTCCCATTGTTATTGTTATTCTCATTGTCATTTCCATTGTCATTCCCCATTAACTCCTCCAAGTGAGAAAGGCTTTTTTCCAATAGCTTAAATTTTTCACAAACAATAGGTTTTCCATCCACCTGCTTGGGTACTTGAAAAGTTTTTACCTGAGAAAAAATCGTATAGGAAAACAAACAAAATAGGATGGCAATTTTAATTTTCATACAAAAGATTTTTAGTGGAACAAAACGATACGATTTGTTTTGACAAACATCTTAGCAATCGTGCTTTTTTAATAAGCAAAACAAGATAGTTACCACCAGTTAAATAATCAAACTACGAAAGTGTTAAGGTAGATAACCAACGAGGCAATGCCGCCTGAACGTCAGTAGGAGATGAAAGCACACTACAAAAAAAAGAGCCAAGAACTAAGATTGGGCATAGCCTTGACTCCTTAAAAAACGGTTATTGGGAATACTTATTTATCTCAAATAATCTTAACTCATATCTTTAGAAACATGAATCGGCGCGACAATTCAAAATAAAATACATTGATAGTGGGGTTATGATGAGTACGGGATTATAAAATGCTAATCAGGACTGATAAAATAGATATGTTGACTTAAAGATACAAAGTATTTGTTACGTACCAAAAAATATTAATATGAAAAAAATTAATACTAGGACTTATTTAGCTAATCCTGATCCAACAAATGTTCCTCCAAACTTAGTTGCAATGCTGATGCTTCCCCATCATTTTTCTCCATTAATAAAAAATAAAAAGTCAACAGAGCGGAAACTACCAAATAAAACAAAACCACCAACGAAGCCCCGCCTACGTAACTATCCAAATCGTACCAGCCGCCAGTTTGGTAAATGATCCAAATGCCTATACCGAGTTTTATGAGTTCAGCGGGTATCGCCATGAGGTGCTTGTCCATCAAGGTAGTGTAAGCAAAGATGGAAATAAACAAAAAGACAGAATACCAGATAATATCCACCGCTTCGAATGTCCCAAAATTGGCTAGCATAAAATACATCAAAACATTATTGACGACTAGCTGTATCCACGACCATCCCATCAAAAAATGAGAAGTCACAGGATAATATTTGGTGCGATCGTGTACGCCTTCGATTTTTATGGGAAATTTTTCTTTCACATCTTCGGGTCGCCAGCCAGTAGGCATAAACCAAATCCTCAATTTATCCCACCAGTTGTTGGTTCGCCAAGCATCTTGCACCAAGCGCCACAGGTGTTGATAATTAATCAAAACGGGATTCCAAGTATTGGCTTGCTTCAGAGTGCCGTAAACACAAGGCTCTTCCTCCAACTCCTCCTGAAAAGTACCAAACCATTTGTCCCAAACAATAAAAATGGCCGAGTAATTTTTATCAATATAAATATCATTAATGGCGTGATGCACCCGATGATGAGAGGGAGTCATCAGGATGTGCTCTAAAAAACCCATTCGCCCAATCAGCCGAGTATGGTACCAAAACTGCGCAAACAAATGAATGGGAGCTAAAATGGCGATGACCTTGAGAGGAATCCCAATGATCGCTAAAGGAATGTACAGAAAAAAATAAACGCCAAAAATGGCAGAGATTTCTTGGCGGAGTGCACACGATAAATTGAACTCCTCGCTCGAATGATGAATGACGTGCCTGTTCCAAAAGAGATTGATCCGATGATTGAACCGATGCGACCAGTAGCTCGCAAAATCAATCCCAACGAAGCCGATGAGATACAACCACAACGAAGATTTTATATCAAAGATAGCAAAGTGAGTGTGCATCCATCCGTAACTCACAATCACGACTGACAATCCCAAAAGTGCTTTTAAAGTATTGGTCATGCCCGAACTTAAACTAGCAATGGTGTCCATCGCTCGGTTTACTTTTTGCCCCATCAATTTGGCAGCAATGGCTTCAATAATCACAAGGAGCACAAATCCCGGAATAGCGTAGGATAAAGCAGTTGCGTAGGTTTCCATATCGTTTTCTTTTACAAAAATTAAGTAGGTAGATAAATGTTTTGAGGAGAGCACTTAAAAAGATACACAAAAGTAACGGACTTATCGGACTGTGTGTTGATAAAAGTTTTGAAAAAACACAAAGTTTTATGTTTGGTGGACTTTTCATAAAAACAGCGTAAGTAGCTAGTAGGAATAAAAGAGAGGATAGCTATCCCGAAGATCAGGGATCAAGAAATAAATAATCTCTACGAGTAACTTTCAACACCGTATTCAGTACATAAGTATTAAACTATCCACAATTATATGCAAGTGAATTACCGCCGATTAGTACTCCTCCTTCTCCTTGTTATCCTAACTTATTTTTCTCCCCAAGTGATAGCCTCAACGACCAATGTGGACAGCCTTGAAGCTATTCTTAGTTCGACCGCTGGCGACATCGAAAAATTCAATGCTACCAACGAACTAGCAGAACAAAATCTAAGGTACAATGTCAATCGCTCCATAGATATTTTGATGCACAATCTGAGTGCTCCACAACTTAGTCAATTTCCGGCTATCGAAGCCAAAAGTTTTTACCTCAAGGGACGGGCGCACCTACTCATTTCTGATCTTAAAACGGCTCAGTTTTTTTTGGAAAAAGCTAAAAAGTTTTTTCTACAAAATAATCAGTTCAAAGACTTAGGCGATACTTACAAGGATTTAGGAACACTTGAGCTACGACAAAATAATTATTCGAAAGCTGAAAAATATTATCAACTAGGTATCATAGCCTACGAAGAAGGAAACTACGATGCGGGATTTGCTCACTGTAATCTGAACTTAGGCAACGTACGTACCGAACAGTTTTTGTACACCGAGGGAATCCAGTATTATTACAATGCGCTCGAAAAATACGAGCAACTCAAAATGAATAGGTACGTGGGGATGTGCCATAATAATATCGGAAATATTTACAACGATATTCAACATTACGAAAAAGCCTACGAACATTATCAGCAAGCGTTGGCCTCCTATCGGGTGGACCAAGACAGCATCGAAATCGTGAAGGTGAATTTGAATATAGGAGCTACCTATTTAGATCAAGGCAACTACGAGCAAGCTCTCACAGTACTTTACCAAGCCCAAAAAGACGCTACCTCCGTGGGGTACAATTACCTGCTGCCCATGATTCATAATAACATCGCCGCTTGCTACATCAAACTTAAAGACTACGAAAAAAGTAAACACGAAAGCGAGCTTGCCTACCAGATCGCACGTCTTAATAATAATGCAATAGAAACCATCAATGCGCAGTTGATGAAGGCAGAAATTACGTTGAGACAAAAAAAATACCCCCAAGCCATTGCGCTAGCCGATCAGGTGTACGCAGAGGCGGCCGCCAAAAAGCAAATCAATCTCATGACCGATGCTTCGGAAATCCTTTACGCCGCTCACCGAGCCTTGAATCATTACGAGGAAAGTCTTCAGTATCTGGAAATCCACAAAAAACATCAAGATAGCTTGGTCAACGAGAATAACATTAAGATTCCGTTGTCGAAGGATTTCAAATATCAACTAGAAAAACAAAAACGCGAGCAGGTTTTTCAGCAAAAAAAAGATAAGCTAGAATGGGAAAATCAATTGGCTTTCCAACGGTTCATCACCAACGTTTTGGTCATCGGATTTCTGCTAGTGGGCGCGGCTAGTTTTATGATGTACCGAAATTATTCCGCCAAAAAACGAGCAGAAGCAGAACTGGCCAAAAAAAATACTATGCTCGAAAAATACATCGAATCCAATATTCAGCTAGAACAATTTGCCCACATTGCTTCTCACGATCTGAAGTCACCACTCCGAACGGTTGGGAGTTTTTCTAGTTTGCTCAAGCGCAGGGCAGGTGACAAACTCAACGAAAATGAACTAGAATATCTGGATATGATTAGCAATGCCGCCAAACTTATGTGGAATTTGGTAGATGATCTGATGACTTACTCACAGGCAAACTCGCTACAAATGAACCTCACCTCCAGCGATGTAAATAGAATGTTACAAGACATCCTAGTTAACCTTGACTTCGCTATTCGGGAGAAAAATGCGGAGATCAAAATTGCCCAGATGCCAATGCAAATCATGGTGGATGATACTAAACTCCGACAAGTATTTCAAAATCTGATAGCGAATAGCTTGAAATTTACCACTTCCGAAATTGCTCCTGTGATTCACGTGGATGGTGTAAAGCAAGGGGATTTTTGGAAATTTTCTGTAAAAGATAATGGTATCGGAATCCCAGCGGAATACCGAGATAAAATCTTTATGCCCTACAAGCAGCTACATACCAAAGACAAATTTGAAGGGACGGGGATGGGACTTGCCATCTGTAAAAAGATTGTAGAAAAACACGGCGGCGAAATTTCGTGTGAAAGTGAAGTGGGAAAAGGTACAACGTTCTTTTTTACGATTCCCGTGAGTACGGAACATTCTCAAAAGGTAGCTCTGATGAGTGAGCCGATGAGGTAGGCAGAATAGTTGTATAATCTCTTTCAGGACATTATTTTATAACGTTAAACCACTACTTCATCACCCTAAATTTATCCAATAATAGATTTTCCTCTTTGGAAAACTTAGTCACGTGAATCTCGTATTCCATCTCTTCTACTGGACTTACCCCAAAAATTTGGTAAAGTGCAGCGAAGAAGAAATAATAAAGAACGCATTAGAACAGGTCAATGGTGAAAACAATGTTATTATTGGATTTTATATTCCCAAAGAAAATCATTCTAAGTTTGACTCAATTTTATCATTGAATTACAATAATTATTTTCAAGTATCTTTTAACAGGCAACTTTAAGACAAGAGGATTTCAAGAAATACTTATCAGGATTTCGTGGAGATGATGAATAATAATTTCATTACTGAACAATGGGAAAAAATTGAAGATAAAATGAAAGAGTTAGACTCAAAACAAGAAGTGAACAAACCAAAAGTTTTGAGAAAATATAGATTAAGTAAAAATGTGAACTGTATAGAAATGGTTTTTAAGATTGATGGATTTGATGAAAAAATAACATCTATTATGAGTTTGGTATATCTGAAAAAAACTCTAATTATTACTGGTTACTATAAACATTATAGCGGGATGAAATCAATTAAAAAAGCTACGGACGTAAATAAAAAATTAATCCAAAAGCTAATTAACTTGAATCAAAAATAGACTAGCTATCCCAGTTACGCATCACATCCCAATCACTCAGAACTACAATTTTAAGTCAATCTAAAAAAGCATCCTAGCAACATCCCTTTACCCCCGTAGAATATCATCAAGCAGAAAAAAGTG
>JBCCJE010000020.1:0-16346 GCA_039027925.1 Bacteroidota bacterium | reverse complement strand
GGAACCGAAGATGGGAAAGAAGTGGTGGTCACGACATTAGTAGGTGTAGGCAGCAGACCAAATACGATATCAAAAGAACTACCTCCCGCATTATTTAAAATATTGAACTCAACTTCGAAGAGACTTTCACCGTCATTAAACGTAGCAGGATTTGCTAAATCAGCCCAGAAAAAAGTTAATTCTCCATCGTCAGTTAGATTATCTCCAAAAGAAGCAGGTGTTGGCATATTATCTTGCGTTACTGCCGAATATTGAAGGTCAGCAGGATTCCACTCCACCGTAAACTGTACTGAAAGTATGTCAACAAAATTTTGAACGGGAAATCCTAATGTCACTACATTCGTTTCACAATCAACGGTAGCACTATCAATTCCTATGATGATAGAATTAGCATCAATCACATTCACATTGAAGCTACAGCTTACAGTATTTCCATCAAAATCAGTTACCGTATATTCTACAATGGTAGTACCCAAGGGGAATGTACTTCCGCTCGCATCATCATTTCCAGAGCCAATATTATTCAGCGTATTTGCATCCGTTAAGGTATAGGTTACTGATGCTACACCACAATTATCTGATGCAGTAGGAGTAATTCCGTTAACTACGGCGTTCACGCCATTAGTGGCAAAAGCATTTTTATCACCCGGACAAATAACAGTAGGAGGAATATCGTCAGTAGTTGTTACATTACCTGGCTCAGCCAAAATATTATTAGTCGAAAGAGAAGATGGAAAAGATGCTTGGGTGGTAATAGATAAAGGAGTAGGAAGTGTTCCGAAAGTAATGTCATAGGAATTTCCACCAGTATTATTTAATACATTAAACTCTACTAAGAAAAGATCGTCCCCATTATTAAAGGTAGCAGGTGCTGACAAATCTGCCCAGAAAAAAGTAAGTTTTCCATCAGCCAACTGATTCTGTCCAAAAGAAGCAGCCGAAGGCATATTATCTTGAATGACTGCAACCAACTCTAACTCTGCAGGATTCCATTCTACGGTATATTGAACAGATATCACATCTGAAAAATTTCTAACGGGAAAACCAACAATAACTGAAGTCTCGTCGCAATCTACCGTAGTACTATCAATACCCACCGTTAAGGAAGCAGCATCAACGACCGTAACATCAAAACTACAACTGTTATTAGTATTACCTGCCAAATCCGTTACCTCGTACTGTACCGTAGTCGTACCGAGCGGAAAATCAAAGCCACTCGCATTACCACTTCCTGAACCAATTACATTCATAGTAGCAGCATCGGTTAAGGTATAGGAGATAGAAGCAATGCCACAGTTGTCATCAGCTACAATCCCAATTCCCGAAACGATGCTATTTTGAGAAGATACATTTTGATTGGATGGACAAGTCGTTACCGTCGGAGGGGTATTATCAATCAACTCCACGTTGCCCGGCAAAGCGGTAATATTTCCCGAAGAAATTGAATTAGGAAAAGAAGATTGTGTTAATACTATTATCGGAGTCAGGTTATCAAAAACAATATCGTAAGAATTACCCGGCGTATTATCCAAAATATTAAACTCTACTACAAAGAGATCATCTCCATCATTGAAAGTAGTGGGGTTATTAATTTCCGACCACGTAAAAGATAGTTCACCGTTAGACGCTACGAAACTCGAACTTTGATTAGGCATATTGTCTTGAACTACCCCAACAAATCCTAATTGCGCTGGATCCCAGTTCACACTATAAGTGATCGTAACTACTTCAAAAAAATCTTCTACTGGAAAGCCTATTAATACAGAACTTGCTCCGCAATCAACATCTATACTATCTATTCCGACGGTGACGCTATTGGGATCGACTACTACTACGTTAAATGTACAGGTGTTAGTAAGACCAACATTATCCGTAGTCACGTATTCTACTATCGTAGTCCCTATCGGAAAAGTAAATCCACTTGCATCATCATTTCCCGTAGCAATCACGTTCATATTGCTAGCATCAGTCAGGGTGTAAGTAGTAGAAGCAATTCCACAATTATCATTAGGTGAGGGATCTAACCCGTTAACTACAGCATTTGCACCATTGCTAGATATGACAGTAACATCATCAGTAGGGCAAGAGAGTGTAGGATTTTCTGTGTCCTCTAAAGCTACCCCTCCACCCATTAATGAAATATCTGCTGAATCCATCGGATTAGGAGCACTAGTTTGATTTATAAATACAGGCGCAAAAGCTGGATCGGCATCAAAAACAATTGGTAAAGTAAAACCGGCCGTTGAATTGATATCGTAGGTCACCGAGAATAATACAGTTCCATTGCCGAGTGATACTGGAGTACCGTTAAGACCTGCATCCCATTCGAAGCGAAGCTTTCCCATATTTGTACTAGCAGTATTGAAAGTTACGCCCGAATTGAAAGCGATACTTGTAGGAACTACTTCCACAAACGTAAGTGATGGCGTAGCCCAATCCAAGGAAAAAGAGGCGGATAGCATATCAGTAAAATTAACAGCTACAATATCTATGGTTACTGTTTGCTCGGCACAATCAACGGTCTCATCCTCAATATCAACGGTTAGAACATTGCTCCCGCCGGTAATATTGGTCACAATGACATCAAATGAACACTCGGCGGTATTGTTTTCCCAGTCAGTAGCAGTATAGGTTACCGTAGTTGTACCTACGTCAAAAAACACATTATTGCTCACATCGCCCATACCTACGCCTAGTATTGCCCCTGTCATAGCATCCGTTAATTCGTAACTGACAAACTGAATATCGCAGTTATCTGTGGCGGTAAATCCAGCACCCGTAATTTGCGTAGTAGTTCCTCCTCCAGTATCAACCGTCAAAGAAGGAGCAGCATCGCAGTTAATGGTCGGATCTTGATTATCCTCAATAGTAATGAATAAGGGAGTCGTGACAGGAGTTACGGGTATAAAACTTTGTATAGTACTCAGATTCGTAAAAAATAAATCAACATCATCACCTGAGTTACCGACCACCTCAAAATCTAGTTTCAAGATAGTTTGATCGGTAGTAGTAAACGAAACACTTGATTGAGCATTTAGGGACGCCCAAGAAAAAATAAGTTCATTTCCATTGGCAGCACTAGGTAAGTCGTTCAAGACACCTTGATCTATCACTTGATTGAGCACTAAAACGGTAGGATCCCAGGTGATAATAAAGTTAAAGGCATTCACATCTGTAAAATTCTTTATATTTAGATCTGTCGTAAACGTACTGGTTTCACAACCAATACTGCCCGAAGGAAAGGCTAAGTTGAACTCCGGATTCTGGGAGGTCAAGCTGAATGGTAAGGCAAAAAACATTACCAAGTACACATAATGAAATATCTTCATTTTATTCAAAATTAGCGATGGAATTATTTTTATTGAAAGCATGCTTAGTCCTGGTTAAATTTCAAAAATAAATTTTGAATATTTTAATCAGTTAATTGGTGTAAGTGGACAGGTAAGATTTTTTCAACATAAAACAATTGCAAGAAATGGAAAAGTTGTATCCCCATTTCTCGCAACATATACTATACATTCTAAGGGTATCAGTAAGGATACTGGTTTTGTGAGTAATTATTCTAATTTCTTTGTACTCTATAGTTATAAAACCCCATAAATACCAGCTTTTTAAATCATTTAGAATTTATCATCAAGTCTATTATCAATCTAAGATGACCATTTTCTTAGTTGCAGTTTGGTTGGAGGTTTCTAGCTGATAGTAAAACACTCCGGCCGTATTCGTTTCTTCGTGGCTAAATTCAACTTCATTATAACCTTGAAGAAAATCCCCATCAACCGTACTAATTACCTTACCCGAAATATCATAAATCGTCAAAGTAACAAAATCATCTTCAGGTAGATTAAAACTAATCAAAGTTTTGTCGTTAAATGGATTGGGTATATTTTGGTACAATTCGAAATCATCACTTAGTGAATTTTGAAGATTGCCCGTAAATTCCAAACTAACACTTCCTTTAGTACCATTAATTAAGAAACTCTCTTGCGTCACTATTTTCGAATTTACCTCCATTAATTGGCTCAAGGCACTTGCATCCTCTAGTGCTCTGAAATGTAAGGTAAATAATGGTTCTTCGTCATTCACTTGCTCTGGAATACCAAACCAAAGTGCCCCAATGTAACCTTCTTCCAAATTATTTGTACCAAAGTTATCTGGACTTGCACTACCCAAAGCACCCGATGTCATCCCATTGTATTCTAAAATATCTTTATCAAACTCCAAAGTAAATTGCCAAGCTCCAAATGCTGGATAATCGTTGGAATAAATAGGAATAGATATTAATTCACCTGATCGAACGATCTGATCCTCCGTTATCATTTCGAAGTCAGTACCACTTCGGTACTTGGCATTCGTCTGCTTCAATACTTTTTCATCTACCACACTTACTAATAGAGTTGGATCTAAATCACCGAACACATTACCTATCTTTACACCAATCCAATCCTCACCATCTAAAGAAGAAGAAAGGTTAGGATAGAGTTCTACCCCTGGGTAAGCGAAGGTATCTGGTGCATTAGGTAATGGGAAAAAAGCTATATCATCTAAATCATTCGGAGATTTTACGAACCTCCACGATTCGTGTAAATCTATAACAACAGAGGGGGATGCACTTCCTTGAGGTGACTGAATGACATCCTGAATAAGAAGATAATCAAGACCGTTGACAATGCCATCCCTGTTGACATCAGCAGCTATATATTGATAGTTTGATACAAACGTCACAATGTTCGCAGTATGAATTAGAATATAGAATAAGTCTGCACTAGTTACTTGATCTATCACATCAGGCTGACCGTTGGGAAGGAATCCAATAGTATCTCTATTCAGCCAATTGGTATTTTTCCGAGGTCTAACTTCCACATCAGAACCTCCCGCAACATTTGGAAAAGTCGTAAAATAATCACCATTAACATCAGTAAGTGAATCAGCAGAGAAAAATGCCCCATTTACATTTGTAATCATTTCTACATTCGGAATAGGTTGTTCTAATACTACGTACGGAACAATAGTACCAAATAAATCGTAAAAAGTATTTGCACTCCACGTAAAAATATTTCCTCCTATTCCGAGTGTAGCAGTATTATTTATTTCAATAATAGCATCATTAGCACAAGGTGCTAGATCATTATCTGAATAAAAATCATTTCCATACTGAACATTCACCAAGTACGGTGCTGGTCCCGCATTCATAAAATTCACATCAGTAATAGAACCAATTGTACCGTTAATACTTACCGATGACTTGAATAATTCTGCACCCGAAGGAATAGAAATTGGTGGGCTTAGCGCATCTTTATTCCAAGAGATTGCTAGTGTTTTACCATCAGGACTTACTTGAATATTAAATGTACCATTATCACATAACTGTGGATTGATGTCAAAAATATTAGCATAAGTAGGCAAGCAAGCCGAGGTAAACGTATTTTCGAAAGACGCCACTCCAATATCATCGATCTCTAATGTCCAAGAGAAAGAAGTAACATTCAAGAAGTCATCAGCCTGTACACTTAGGTGCTCAACATCATCTCCGATCAAAGAAGGATTATCCACAAAGAAACACGGAAAAGCTGGTTCTATAGTAACATTAACAGTACAGGAAGCCTGATTCCCAGCAGCATCAATAGCTACCAACTCTACAGTTTCAGTTTGTCCTAGATCAGCTATCCCAAATTCAATCACGCCATTTGCATTAGCTCCCGTAAGGGTTAATGAGGCTAAACCAATACAAGCATCCATAGTACCATTATCTACCATAGCGGGCGTTACCTCCACAATACCGCTCTGATCTACTGATATCGTAATGTCTTGACACATCATCACGGGAGGAGTTTCATCTCTAAATATAACTGCTTCTGTACATTCGGAAAAACTGTTGGGGTTATTCTGATCGGTCACCATCAAGGTCACATCAATACTAGTAGCTGCCCCAGTCAACATATCACAGGTAATCACAGGATTGGAAGAGATACTTAGGTTAACGGGATTACAGTTATCAAAACTTCCAGCGTCCATTTCTGCGGGAGTGATGGTGTAACTGTTCGCCCCAGCGGGTATCGTAATATCCAAGCCAGCTACACAATTCGCAGTCGGAGCAGAATCATCTACAACCGTCACCGTAATTTCTTTTTCTGTAATTTTTCCGCAAGGATCAGTTACTGTGAATTTGACTACCGTACTACCTTCTGGATAAGTTCCTCTTGCGTCGTTTGTTGCATTTGCGCCAAAGGGAGAATCATTAGTAATTATCAAATCTGCTATGCCCGAACAGTTATCACTCGTATTAGCAGCAGTCAAGAAGAGATCGCTACTCGACACATTTGCATCACAAGTATTGGTATTGGTACTAACTGTGATTTCATCTGGAATACTGATGACGGGTGCTTCGGTATCAGCCACTTGAATCACTTGTTCGAACGTGGCAGTATTCCCTTCACTATCGGTGGCAGTCCAAGTTCTGGTAATAACGTAACTATAATTAGAACACGAACCAAGTCCGCCAGCTTGCGTAGTAACAGTATTCAACATAACCATGGGGGTTCCACAATTATCAGTAGCCGTCACCCCCGTAGCTTCCGCAGGTATATTGTTACAATCTGCGTTGACCAACGCCATTGGGAGTGTACCTACATCAAAAACTGGATCAGAAATATCTTGCACCGTTGTAGAAACAAAACATGTCCCAATATTCCCCGTTGGATCAATGGCGGTTACAGTCAGATTCGACGTACCGATATCATCGCAGTCTAGTACTACGGTTTGGTTTCCATTTACAAGAATGTTTGTATTATTGGAGCAGTTATCCATCACGTCAGGTGCGTTGTAAAAAGCATTCGATCCACTTGGAGTCCAGTTGCCTAATACCAGATCACCTATTAGTCCAGGGAAAAATAAAGTTGCAACATCTGATGGAAATGTTGCGTTGTTAACTAAAGTGATGCAAAACTCATCACCACTATTCAAAGTAATATTTTCAAATCCCTCTTGTATCACATTAGTTCCCACGGCGGGAGTTGTAAGCAAGATAGGATTTCCATTAATAGAATAGGTAAAGAAGTCAGAGCTAGGCTGTCCTTCGTAACGCCATGCCCACGAAAAACTAATATTATTCGGTACGATAATACAATACTGCGAGGTATTATCAATACCCCCACCTAGGGCAAAGCCCTCGCTTAACAATGTTCTTCCGCTCACCTCGATTTCTCCATTCATATCCAGTTCTAAAGTGATATCAGGAATACAAGAAGGTACAGGATCAGTATTGTCAATTACCGTCACCGTCACATCGCAGGTAGCAGATCCATCTACATCCGTAGCAGTAACCGTTATCAATGTAGGAATCCCCACATCAAAACAGCTTACACCAGTAGGACTAGCAGTATAAGTAATAGTAGAAGTACCGTCGGGATCATTAGCAAGTACGCCCAATAAACTGGGAATATTAGTATTATCAAAATTTATAGGTGAACCATCAGCGGGAATAATAACGTCGCTGGCGCCTGAACAGGTTTGGAATACAGGTGCGTTTTGCCCATGTAAAAAACTACAGCTAAATAACATTAAAAAAAGAACTGTAAGTTGAACGGTTCTGCTGTGGGAGTAAATTTTAGGAACCATAATTTGTTAGTTTAAAATGAAAAAATCGCTTATTCGCCATGCTGTATGTAAAATGCTTGAGCAAATAACAAATAACGTAATAAGGTTCATACATTTTTTATTCAAAAAATATTTGAATTTTTTTTAGTCAAAAAAGATAGAATTGGAAAAGCAGTACGGAAAAAAGCCTTTAGAATTTCATGATCTTTTCGAGTACAAGATTCTCTTGCGTATCATTGAGCATGATGACGTAAGTACCAGAATCTAACTGAGATAAATCAATGGTAAAATTCGAAGTAGTATCTTCGGGTATATTAATTCTATTGACTAGCTGACCATACAGATTCATGATCTGTAGATAACTTCCGTCTTTGAGAGTGGTGTTAACTTTCAAATTCAACTCATCTCTACACGGATTAGGATAGAAAGAAAATACCTCAACACCTTCCGTAACTTTTACGGCAACAATGTCGGAGTATTCAAATTTTCCGTCAAAGTCCACTTGCTTCAGGCGATAGTAATTTTGACCTAATGTAGGCAGTTCATCTCGGTAGGCATACTCCAACCACTCATCGCTAAATCCAGCCCCTTCTATTCTGGCAATCACCTCGAATGAAATGCCGTCGTCAGATCTTTCAATCTGAAAGTACTCGTTGTTCTCCTCACTCGCAGTCACCCAGCGCAACTGCACGCCTCCATCAGTGATGGTCGCATCGAAGGAAATCAAATCAATGGGAAGGGCAATATCTTCTATGACTACCGTAGTACTCGTAGTAGTGATACAGTTATTATTATTAGTGACTGTTAGCGTGACGGTGTAGGAAGTACTGAAGTTACCGTTGGGTGCGTAGGTGTGAATCGCATTCTGACCAGACGAAGTAGGCGTACCGTCACCCCAGTCCCAAACGTAGGTACTATTGGCGGACGTGGTGGCAGCGAAGAATAAAGAATTATTGACATTCCCACTACTAGGAGCGGTATCAATATTAGCAATAGAATTGGGGACTACCGTTATAGTCACCGCATTGGTTTCTATATAATCTGTAGTGCCCACAGTTCTTACACATCTGATATAATTAGTGGTAGTAGTGATTGCTGGCGGCGTGTAGGATATGCCGGTAGCGGAGGGAATTTCAGTCCAAGCATTACCCGGTGTAGCTTCCATCCACAAATATTCCCAAGGAGTAGGGATGGTTGGGGCTACCGTCTCAATCAAAGCACTCGGTGAATCACCTGAGCATAGCGTTTGGCTAGCAGATATTGAACCTGCTTGCGCAAGTATAGTACTACTGGATAAAAAGGTAAGGCAAACTAGAGCAAGAGAAGCTATGACTGCTTTCCACGTAAAATAAATTTGTCTCATGGTAATTACTGTTTTTGTTAGCCACGATGAGTAGCATGGCATTCAGGTACAGCTACTCACGTGTCATTGGATGATAGATGCCTAATAGACACCATAATCTGATCTAAGGATATAACTTACTAAACTTGTGTGTGATACGTTAGGAAAATATTTCCATCTGATTTCGATCCTAAGTTAAGACCAAATTGTTGTTATATGACTGACTGACAACAGAAGTATAAATACTTCTATCTAAATTAAAATCGTAAAATTGGATGGAACAGTATAAGATTCTATTTCTTAAAAATAGATGCTATGGAAAGCTTTTCGAAGTGTACGGTTACTTATTGATACGGCACGAAGATAAGGGCTTTATTTAAACAAAAAAATTATTTCGCATTTTTTTTAAAAAACCTAAAAAATAAGTTTTCCACAATGACATGCAACACAACAACAATATTACATCTCCCCAAAGTCCATCCCGAAGGAATAAAATAATGGTAGCCCAAAATCTTATTCCTTCGAAATTGATGTCATCTTTCGACATTTTCCTGCTTCAAAATGATCGCGTCAATCTGTGCTGCCCTTACCATCTGATTGAATTTAGGAAGTTCATTACTTTTTATTTTTTCAAAATCACTTAGTTGCTCATTAATGGCGGCAGTCAATATATTTTTTACCTCGACGGACTGTTGAGTAGGAGGATAGTCCCCGTTGCCAACTAACGAGTTAAGGTGTCCCAACTTATTGGTTAGCTTGATGGGAAAATTCAACGGATCTTGCCGACTTTGGTTTTTGGTTTGGTACAGTTCATTTTCTACTACCGTCATCATCGAGTCCATCTTTTCGGCCTGCGCCAATAACGGTTGGGTAGTTTCATTCTTGGTCAGTCGCTTCGTATAATTTTTTAGCTGACTTCGAATATCTCGAATTTCGATGATGGCTTCGTGTGCCTCCGTCAACTTATCTCGCACCTCTACCAAAAAATCAAATTGTGATTGCATCTCCTTTTTGGAAGATTCCGTTCGGGGATCTTTTAATATTTTAAAATTCACATTTTGCACCATGTCATCTACCGTTAACTGCACTTCGTAATCTCCCGGCATTGCTTTGGGGCCATTCATAGAAGCCGCCCACAAGATCATTTTATCAAAGGATTTAGCATTTGGGTAGCGCATATTCCATATAAACCGATTAGCTCCTTTTTCTACCTTGAGTTGATCACTCTTTTCCTTGGCTTGGTTGGAAAATTCACGAATTACTTTTCCTCCTTTTTCCAAAAAAGTTAAGGTCACTTCGGTTGAGTCAGTAAGGTTGTCAACAAAATAATGTACCATGACTCCTCCGGGATGATTCGTCCCTCTGGTCAAAGAAGATTTTCCTCCCCTACCCGACATCCGATAGGATGGCATAGGTTGATAAAGATACACTTGTCGGTTTTTAAGATTTTGATCCATCTGATGTAATGGTGTCAAATCATCAATGATCCACAGAGAACGCCCCTGAGTAGCTGCAATCAAATTGTCATTTTTAATCGCTAAATCGGTAATGGGTACAACGGGTAAATTCAATTGAAAGGGCTGCCAATTGCTGCCGTCATCAAAGGATATATACATCCCCGTTTCTGTACCTGCGTACAATAGTCCCTTGCGTTTGGGATCAGCTCTTACCACTCTCGTAAAGTGTTCTTGATCTATACCGTTGACAATTTTTGTCCACGTTTTTCCGTAATCTTTAGTTTTGTAAATATAAGGTTGGAAATTACCTGACTTGTACATTGTAGCTGCGATGTAGGCTTCTCCAGCATCGAATGGACTCGGCTCTACGCTGTTGATCATCATCCATTCGGGCATATTTTTAGGAGTCACGTTCGTCCAGTTTTTCCCACCATCAGTAGTGATGTGCACCAACCCATCGTCCGAACCTGCCCAAATTACGCCTTCCTTGATGGGAGATTCGGCCGCCGCAAAAATGGTACAATAGTACTCTACTGAAGTATTATCCTTGGTGATGGGTCCCCCAGAACTCACTTGCTTGGATGGATCATTTCTAGTAAGGTCGGGACTGATGATTTCCCAAGAGTGCCCTTCGTCGTAGGAGACGTGTACGTGTTGGGAAGTCGTGTACAGTTTGCTTTTTTGATGAGGGGAAAAGAAGATGGGGAAGTTCCATTGGAAGCGGTACTTCATGCCTTCCGCCCCGTGTCCCATCGGATTATCGGGGTAAACATTAATGGCGCGCCGATGACCAGTTCGATGATTCAGTCTAGTCAAGTATCCATCGTAAGAGCCACCATAAACAATATCATTGTCCGTAGGATCAATGGCGATGTGCCCCGACTCCCCACCGGCAGTACTTTCCCAATCGTCTTCGGTGATGAAGCCACCACTGCTTCTATGAGAAATTCTAATCGTGGAATTGTCTTGTTGAGCCGCGTAGATTCGGTAGGGAAAATGATTATCCGTATTCACTCGGTAAAATTGCGCCGTCGGTTGATTATGGTAAGTGGACCAAGTGATCCCTCCGTCGTAACTGACCTGCCCGCCCCCGTCGTCAGCAATGACCATTCGTTTGGGATTTTCGGGCGCAATCCAAAGATCGTGATGATCTCCGTGGGGCGCATTGAATGCTTTAAATGTTTTGCCCCCATCCGTAGATTTGTGGTACCGAACATTCATCACGTAAACTACATCCTCGTCGTGGGTGTCTGCGTAAATCCGAGTGTAGTACCATGCCCGTTGGCGCAGGCTTCTGCTGTCATTGAGTTTTTTCCAAGTCTTACCCGCATCGTCGGATCGAAAGACTCCGCCTTTTTTATTTTCAATAATTGCCCAAACTCGATCAGAGTTTACGGGGGAAACGGTTACTCCCGAAATCCCCCAAATGCCAGTTGGTAGTCCTTCGTTGGTAGAAATATTTTCCCAATTGTCTCCACCGTCGGTACTTTTCCAAAGTCCGCTTCCCTCACCTCCACTCTCTAAGCTGTAGGGCGTTCGTTTTATTTTCCAAGTACTCGCATAAAGTACCCTAGTGTTGTTCGGATCAAAAGTCAAATCTATCGCTCCAACTTCGTCATTGACAAACAAAACCTTTTCCCAAGTATCTCCTCCATCTTTACTTCTAAAAATACCTCGCTGGGCATTGGGCGCGTACAAATTTCCCATGACAGCAGCATACACTACATCGGGATCACGAGGGTGAATGCGGATGCGACTCACGTGGCGCGAATCTTTGAGTCCTTTTTGTACCCACGTTTTTCCAGCGTCCTCTGATTTCCAGATACCATAGCCCGAAGATACATTTCCTCTGACCGTGATCTCGCCACCACCTACGTAGATCACGTTGGGATCATACTCACTTACGGATACCGCCCCGATGGATCCACCAAAAAATCCATCTGAGATATTTTTCCAAGTGCGCCCTCCATCCTGAGTTTGCCAAACCCCTCCACCCGTAGTACCCATGTAATAAAGGTTAGGTTTGTGAGGTACTCCCGCTACGGTGGCGGAACGACCTCCACGGAAAGGTCCAATTTCTCTCCACTCCACAATGTCTAGCAATCGGCTATCCATGAGTGTGGGGGTAGGTTTTTCCTTAGACTTCTTCTTTTTTCTTTGGGCAGTTAATGGTAGGATAAAAAA
Organism: Bacteroidota bacterium; assembly: GCA_039027925.1. Taxonomy (GTDB): domain Bacteria; phylum Bacteroidota; class Bacteroidia; order Chitinophagales; family Saprospiraceae; genus CAJQQY01. The sequence continues at coordinate 3,767 of JBCCJE010000020.1, read as the reverse complement.
GCATAACAATATAACTACAAATAGACGAGACGTGAAAGTTTTCTCTTGTAAAAAAAATGACCGCATGATTACTTCGATTTTGTTATTGAATTAGACTACGCAAATTATAAAATTCAAAGAGGAAATCATTTTTTTTTAAATAAAAGATGATGCTTCTTTCTGTTTTAGCTATCGCTGACAGTAAGGAACGCATCCTCATTTCCGTAACATCTGAATACTTCAAATGTAATTCGGGCGAGCATTTCTAAGGTTGGTAAAATATGGACTTCATTAAAATTAGGAATGGACTTAGCAGGGTGATCGTCCTGCAATTGAAATCCCATATTTTTTAAAATGGACTTATCCAAAGCATCGAGGTACAGATAATCTTCCGTGCGTTTTAATTGTACTTTTAGAGCAGTCCCTTCTTTTTCTAACTGAACGACTAATCTTCTTTTTTCGAAAATAATTTTGAATTGACGTAACTCATCGGAGATAATTTTTTCAAGATAATCAGCTATGACTTCACTATCTAATCTAAATCTATTTCCTAGTTGTTGCTCTAGCTTAGATTTTCTTTCTTCTAGTTGTTTTAGCTCAGAAATGTAATGCTTGCTCCTCGAAGGAATATCTTTGTATTTATCTCTTTTAGCCTTAACTCCTTCTATGCTCCAATTAATCCGTTCTATTTCATTAAAATTAGGATTATGAAGATTCTGTAATTTTCGGAGTTGCTGATTGGCGCGTGACAGAGACTGTTTGTACCATTCAGCTTCCTCAAAAAACATGGCACTTACGCACGAGTTTATCTTTTTTTTGAGAAGCGTTACCTCCTTTTGGAGTTCATCAATAACTAATTGCAGATCAGTTTTCAAAATGTAAATGTGTTGTTATATTTTTCTACTAACTAAAATCTGAGTGTAAATCCAATACCAGAAGGTGTTGTCCCAAAATCTAAGCGGATAGATGGCTGATAACCTATTTCGACTTCATCTCTTAGATTTTCGTTGTAAGTTCTGACCGCAGCTTTTAGATATTTCTTTTTTTTCGTGTACACCGTGGCTGGTCCCCCCATTAGTAATACTAAACCTACTCCACCCGAACCCCCTATAATACGTGCATAGAAACCACTTACCTCAGTGGAGAGCTCTGTGGAATGTATATACCATCCTGTTAAGGAAATCAAACAAAGTCCAATCATACTCCTGCGATTTCCTTTTCTGACCTGCCGTTGATATTGTTTGTAAATCTGAACTGCCTCGGGATCATCTTTGATAATACTGCCTAGATGTCTAGCTCTAACTTTTTCTCCTTTGTAAAAATAAACCCCATCTCTAGGCTGAATATAATCTGGCGTAGTCTGTCCACGTGCAGTTGAGTGAATAAAGAGGAAGATAAAAAACAATACCTTTACATTTATCATAGCAGACATTTATGTTTTGAACGATCAATAGTGGTAAGCCCTTTTTACAGTAAAAAACAGATAACTGATAACCTTAATTAAACGTGAACGTAAACCCAACGCCAGCACTCGTCAATCCAAAATCCAAATAGCTAGATGACTTAAAACCGAGTTGACTTTTATCTTGAAGATTTCGGTTATACAATTTCACCGAAGTTTTTAATTTTTCGGAGTAACCACTATCACTACTACTAAATGCGATGATTAATCCTGAAAATCCACCTACTATCGCAAGAATTGGAAGAATACCTAATTTCTCTATTCCTAGATAGCCTTTTCCTTCCGAAATTGATTTTAGCCATAGTCCACCGGTGCCTATCAGTACTAATCCTCCGATGGAGGAAATTGTATTATTTATTTTCTTATCTCGCCTGTAGGCTCGGTAAAATTCAAAGGCTTCCTGGTCTTCTTTTAAAATACGCCCCAAATGCTTTTTTTTAACCTTTTTCCCTTTGTAAAAATAAACCCCACCTCTAGGCTGAATATAATCCGGTGAGGTCTGTCCATGTAAAGTTGAAGCAATAAAAAGCAAGCAAAAAATAATAGTTTTACATTTTTCATATTTGTTAGGTTGGTTTGAAAAAATATAGTGTAATAAAAAAAGCCCCATACGTTGCAGTTTCATCGTATGGGGCTTTTCGTTTATTAGATAAAATATAATCTCTTAATGAACTGACGCCCCTTCTAGCACCTTGACCATCGTCTCTCCGATGGTAGCGGGAGATTTGACTACGTGGATACCACAAGCTGCCATGATCTTCATTTTTGCTTCGGCAGTATCTTCCGCCCCTCCAATGATCGCCCCAGCGTGTCCCATGGTTCTTCCTTTGGGCGCAGTTTGTCCAGCGATAAATCCAACTACGGGTTTTGTACCGTGTTCTTTGATCCAGTTGGCCGCATCTGCTTCCATACTTCCTCCGATTTCGCCGATCATCACGATACCATCTGTCTCAGGATCTTCCATCAATAATTGCACCGCTTCCTGAGTAGTCGTTCCGATAATTGGATCACCACCAATACCGATACAAGTAGATTGTCCAAGTCCCGCTTTGGTGATTTGATCTACCGCCTCGTAAGTCAATGTACCAGATCGAGATACAATACCAATTCTTCCCGGATTATGAATGAATCCGGGCATGATACCTACTTTCGCTTCTCCGGGTGTCATCACACCGGGGCAATTGGGCCCTACCATTCTACAATCTTTATCCGCCAAGAATGCTTTGACCTTTACCATATCCTGAACGGGGATACCCTCGGTGATACAAATGATTACCTTAATACCTGCGTCGGCAGCTTCCATAACAGCATCCGCAGCAAACGGGGGCGGTACAAAAATAATAGAAGTATCCGCTCCGACTTCCGCTACCGCTTCGGCCACGGTATTAAAAACGGGACGGTCGAGGTGAGTCATGCCGCCTTTGCCGGGCGTGACACCACCTACTACGGGAGTACCGTATTCGATCATTTGTTCAGCGTGGAAAGTGCCTTCCTTTCCAGTAAATCCTTGCACTATAATTTTTGAATTTTTTCTAACTAAAACAGCCATGTAAAATTTATTTTATAGGTTAAATGTTTCAATTTTTTTCAAGTTCGCCCTAACGCTCACATTTTTTAATCATAGTCATCACTCACTCTCCACACATTTCTGATCCTCCAAATTTTCAAGCAGGCATCATTCTCAATTCTTAATTCTCAATTCTTAATTCTTCATCCCTCATTCGCCTACTCTTTTTCCTCGAAAATAAAGACATCTTCGTTGTCTTTTTTCATGTAGTAATTTTCTCGGGCGTACTTTTCGATATTTAATTGTAAATCCTTTCTATCTTTTTTCACTTGCTCAATTTGCGCTTTGTAGTAATCTCTGTCTGCTTCCATTTCTTTTACTTTTTGGCTCAGTTCCCAATTTCCGAGCAATTGGTATTTGTCAAAGAAAATCATCCACATAAAAAAAAGTGCCAGCACCACAAAGTATTTATTTTTAAAAGGCGTAGGAATGGCATCAAAAACTGGCTTTAATGGATTGTTGAGCATGGCCATAATTCAGGGCTTTTTCTGCAAATATAAAGGATTTTTAAGTTTTGCTATTTTTTGTTTTGCTACGAAGACACCAAGGCACGAAGTTTTAATTTTAATCTGTCCTTACCGACAGACGGGTTGAAAATTATTTGTCATCAAATTTTCGTGGCTTTGTCAATTTGTGGCTATTTTTTGTTTTGCCACGAAGACACCAAGGCACGAAGTTTTAATTTTTAATCTGTCCTTACCGACAGACGGGTTGAAAATTATTTGTCATCAAATTTTCGTGGCTTTGTCAATTTGTGGC
>JBCCJE010000019.1:0-16348 GCA_039027925.1 Bacteroidota bacterium | reverse complement strand
GTTTTAAAGACATCCTTAGATTTTTAAATGAAACTAATCCTGAAATTATTCAAGCTACGGAAAATGATATTAGGCAACATATCCCAAAAGACATTCCAAGACTTTTGACCATTGATAAGTTTAATCATTTGAGCGCTTATGATGAAGAAATACTTCCAAGTCAACATGAAACATATCAAATGATAGCCAAAGTTTTAGTTACAAAGAAACTAGATTATTGGAGTCCAACATTGCCATTTAATAACCATTGGTCGAATTGGGAATCTGGTAATTTATAATATTAGAAGAATGAGAACAGAAGAAGAAATTCAAGAAAGAATCGAAAATGAAATCATTGTAGATGCTTATGGTGAAGAAGAAGTGAGAGTAGGTTGGTTTACCCATATGCAAGATTGGCTTCAATTTCCATTTACGGCCTATACAGAAATAAAAAAACGAGATGGAAATTTTGAGCTAAAAGAAGTTGAAGTTTTAAGAATGGCAAGTGACGAGAACTTTGGAAAAGATATTATGATGGAAGTAGCCTTCAATGAATACATTCATTTAACTCCCTTAATGAAATTATCCGACATAGAGGCAGAAGAAGAGCCTCTCGAAGCCATAGAAGATTGGCAATATTGGAGAAAGAGAAATCCATATTTCTAATTTTTCAAGCACAATGCTTCCCCCGTTTTTCGAGCGGGTTGGGAGTGGCGAAAAATGTGGGTGCGGGGGCGGCACGGTGATTAGCATTTTTTTCGCCAAGAATTTTGCTTACTTTTTTTCGAATGAAAAAGTAAGTCGCCGAAGGCACTCACAATAACAAGAACCCTTCAAGACCAAAAGAAAACCACAAACTAAAGAAAAGAAAATGACCAAAATAGCCATCATAGGAACATCAGGACTTTTCCCAGGCTCATCCACCAATGAAGCCTTTTGGAAAAACCTGTTAGATAAAAAAGACCTCACTAGCATGGCGACTGAGGAAGATTTCGGGGTGGACCCATCTATATTTTTCCAACCCGAAAAAGGCGTAGTAGATAGATGTTATTCCTTACGAGGAGGCTATATCAGAGATTTCAAGTTCGACCCAAATGGGTACGAATTACCTGCCGACTTTTTAGCCAATCAAGATAAATTATACCAATGGTCACTTTACGTAGCAAAGGAGGCTTTACGAGATAGCGGTTATTTAGAAGATAAAAAATCACGAGCGAATTGTGGATTGATTTTAGGAAATCTATCTTTTCCAACAGGGTCTTCACATAAGTTATTATCTTCCGTTTATACCCAAACAACAGAAGCAGCATTGCAAAAAGTATTACAAGACCCCGACTTTAAAATCACGCCACACCGCTACCAACAACCACAGAACGAAGTGCTAAAATACACACCATCTCAAATGGTGAACGAAGCCCTTGGTCTCAACGGTAGTCACTACGCTTTAGATGCCGCATGCGCTACTTCATTGTACGCCATCAAATTGGCTTGCGATGAATTAGTAACTGGAAAATCTGATTTGATGTTAGCAGGAGCAGTTTGTGCGTCTGACCAACTATTTATTCACATGGGATTTTCGATATTCCATGCTTATGCACCTCATGGTGAAAAATTTGTCCCTATGGATTCCAATTCAGCGGGATTAGTTTCCTCCGAAGGAGCAGGAATGGTGGTACTAAAAAGATTAGAAGATGCCGAAGCGGACAATGATAATATCTTAGCAGTTATTGGAGGTATTGGTTTATCCAATGATGGACGAGGGAAGTTTTTATTAAGCCCTCATCCTAAAGGTCAAAGACTAGCTTTCGAACGTGCTTATGCCCAAGGTGATATCCAAGCAAAAGACACCACCTATCTAGAATGTCATGCTACTGGAACTCCACTAGGCGATGTTACGGAACTTAACTCTATCTCCAATTTCTTTCAAGAGAAAAATGTAAAACCGTTGTTAGGTTCTGTAAAATCTAATATGGGGCATTTACTGACAGCAGCAGGAATGACTGGTTTACTGAAGGTATTATTAGCGATGCAGCATGAGACCATTCCGCCAAATATCAATTTAGAGGAGGCCGTAAAAGCAGATAATGGATGGATTGACCAATCACAAATGATTACCCAACCGACCTCTTGGACAGATAAAAATAAGCAAGCGGGAATTAATTCATTTGGCTTTGGAGGAACGAATGCACACATGGTAGTGCGAAATTATGATGCTAACTCTAGTCCTTCCAGATTTTTAAAATCTGGAAGGACTCAACTCGTCCCCATGTCCATCATTGGTATGGATGCACATTTCGGTGATTGTACGAACTTAGAAAACTTCTACTCCACTATCTATCATGGCAAACAACACTTTAAAGAATTACCGAAAGGGCGTTGGAAGGGGTTTGACGAAAATGCAGAACTCTTAAAAGAATATGGCTTCGAAGATGAACGACCTCCAAAAGGTGCTTACATCGAAGATTTCGAAATTGATTTATTGCGCTATAAAATCCAACCCAAAGAAGCTGAAACTTTAGAACCACAGCAAGCACTTATTTTAAAAGTAGCAGATAACGCAATTAAAGATGCAGGATTAGATGAAAGTACGAATGTCGCAGTTTTAATCGCAATGGAATCAGAGTTGGCGATTCATCATTATTTAGCACGATGGGATGTCACTTGGCAACTTAAAGAAGCACTACGAAAGAGTAATGTTATATTAACATCAGAGGAAGCATCAGAATTAGAAGAATTGTGTAAAAATGGAATTTACTTTCGAGAAGGTTCGCAAACACCTAGTCAACATACTAGTTTTGTAGGTAACATTATGGCAAGTCGAATTGCCGCCTTATGGGATTTCTCGGGCGCTGCGTTTACAGTTTCTTGTGGAGAAAATTCTGCTTATAAAGCTTTGGAGATTGCACAAAACATGTTGTCTTTAGGAGAAGTAGATGCAGTAGTTGTTGGAGGTGTAGACTTTTCAGGAGGACTAGAAAATGTATTGTTAAGAAATCAGAAAGAAAAAGTAAATCAAAATAATAACCCAAGTATTTCTTTAAATGAAAATGATAATGGTTGGTTAATTGGAGAAGGAGCGGGAGCGATTGTCTTGAAAAAAGCAAGTGAGGTTAAAGAGGAGAAGGTTTATGCCACGATTGATTCGATTGGAAAAAACTTGAGTTCTAAAGACATTGGCTATCAAGAGTTTAGTATCTCAGAGTTTGACTTTCCGTCTGAGTTAATAGGGAATGGTGAAACTCATAGCTTGACTGAAAGTCAAACTATGAGGCGAACAGCGATTGGTAGTGTGCATGCAAACATCGGAAACACCTTTGCTGCTTCAGGAATCGCTAGCATGATAAAAGCAGCTTTATGCCTGCATCATAAATTCATTCCTGCCATTCCTAATTGGAAAGCACCAAAAGATACGTTTACTAAACTTTCAAAGTTTAGTAAACGTAAACAGTTTTATTTCCCATCCAAATCTCGTCCTTGGATTCTTCAAAACAATACTACCCAAAGAAAGGCAATTGTCAATGGTTTGGAAAATGTCCAAGTAGGTATGAGTGAAGCTATCTCTACTTCAAACAATCAGAAGAGACAGTTTTTACAAAAAAATACGCCATATCTATTTGCTCTAAAAGGAAATACAGAAAAAGAGATTCAACAACAATTTTCTGCGTTGGAAATTGCTTTAGAAACTACAACTCCTTTAGCCGAAATCGCACAGCAGTTTTTTGTAAAAGCTCAAAACAAGACAAATACATATTGTGTAGTTTTGGTTGGGAAAAATAAAAAAGAACTTACTCAAGAGATTCAATTTTTCCAAAAAAATATTTCAAAGGCCTTTGAGAAAAGTCAAATTTTAAAAACTCCAAGAGGAAGTTATTTTTCCCCAAATCCCTTAGGTCAAAAAGGGAAAGTAGCTTTTGTATATCCTGGTTCATCAACTGCTTACACAGGTTTAGGAAAAGATTTATTTCAATTATTTCCTCAGTTGTATCCTTACTTTGAAGAAAAACTTCCCAATCTCGACCAATACATTTGGTCAGATTATCTTTTCCCAAAAAAGATAAATACAGCGGATGAAAATCCTGACATTTATAACAATGCTATTGCAATGATGTCAACGGGCGTTTTCTTTGCTTCGGCATACACTTATATTTTGCAAGAGATTTTCCAGCTCAATCCACAAATGGCATTTGGATATAGTATGGGAGAATGCAGTAGTATGTTCTACGCTACGGGAGTGTGGAGTGCGAGGGAAGCACAAGAATTTCAAGACTCCCCTATTTTTAAAAATCGGTTTGCTGGTAATTTAGAACTGCTTGCCGAACATTGGGGTATTTCAACAGAAGAAGCCAAAGAGCGATGGGTGAGTCTAGTACTACTCGCCCCTCGAACCAAAGTCGAAGCATTGATTAAAGGGAAAGACAAAGTTTATTTGACCTTTATCAATACAGAAAATGAGGTAGTGATTTCGGGCGATAAAATCGCCTGTTTAGCCATCGTAGAAACTTTAGGTTGTCAATTTGTAACAATACCTTTTCAAAATGTCATCCATCACGATTTTTGCAAAAAAGAAGAAGCTGGCTTGATTAAAATGCACAATTTTAATTTGGTCAAATATCCAAATATTGATTTTTACTCCAGCATTACGAATGATAAAATTGAATTTGACAGTCTAGCCATTGCAAAAAACTCAACTACGGTTTGTGAGCAAAAAGTAGATTTTCCAAAAACCGTAAATACATTGTTTGAAAACAATGCTCGAATTTTTATCGAGGTAGGTGCGAATGCTACTTGTACAGGCTGGATTAAAGATATTTTAAAAGGAAAAGAACACTTAGCAGTAAGTATCGACCAAAAAGGAAAATCTGATGCGCAGGCTATCATCGAGATGTTGGCGCAGTTGGTTAGCCACGGCGTAGGGGTGGATTTATCCGCCCTGTACCTCCAACCCAAAGAAGGAAAAGCCCCCCGAAGTTTTATGAAAAAAATTGAGGTTGGAGGAAAACCAATTTTTGAATTGATACCCCCAGCCCTTGAAGGGGAGTTTAGCCCCCCCGCCCCTAAAGGGGAGCTTTGGAGTGCTTCTGGGAAAGTAAATACTGAAGAGAAAAAGTTAGTAACGGCGGGGCATAACAATATTTTTTCAAAAAAATCTAGCGCATTAGTTTTTCCAAACACAAAAGAATTAGAAAATACTAAAACAATACATTTACAAAAAAATAAAATGGATAATCTTACATTAAAAAATACGCTTGAACCAAGTACCATTACAAATAAATCTACCAACGGAAACTCCCCTTTAGGGGGCAGGGGGTTAGGAGAGAATGGACTTCGCCTTCAAGACTTCGAATCAGGTGAACAACTAAAAGGCAAAGAAATCATATTTACTCAACAGGATTTAGAAGAATTTGCAACTGGAAAAATTGCTAACGTATTCGGACCTGAATATGCAATTATCGACACTTACCGTCGAAGAACCATGTTGCCGATGTATCCTTATTTATTGGTAAGTCGAGTAACTGGTTTAAAAGGAGAAAGAGGAAAATTCGAACCTTCTTTTATGCAAACGGAATATGATATTCCTTACAACGCTTGGTTTACCACAGACCGACAAATTCCGTGGGCAGTTTCTGTAGAATCTGGACAATGCGATTTATTATTAATTGCTTATTTAGGAATTGATTTTCAAAATAAAGGAAATCTTGTATATAGATTGTTAGATTGTACCTTAACTTTTGTAGATGACCTACCTTTTGAAGGACAAACCCTTCGTTACGACATCTCCATCAACTCTTTTGTAAGAAATGGAGATAACTTATTATTTTTCTTTAGTTATCGATGCTATGTTCAAGACAGATTAGTACTGAAAATGGATGGAGGTTGTGCAGGGTATTTTTCTGATGAACAACTGGAGGAAGGAAACGGAGTTGTTTATACAGATGCAGAAATTGAAGTTAGGAATAATGCGAAAAAACGTCACTTCACGCCCCTACTGAATACTCAAAAAACGAGTTTTTCCAAAGAAGATTTACAGCACCTGATTAATGGTGATATGGAGAAATGTTTTGACGATATTTCGTATTACGCCAATGGTCGGAATCCTTCATTGCGATTACCTCCCGAAAAAATATTAATGATTGATAGAATTACTTCTGTTGATTTGACAGGTGGAGCTTATGGTTTAGGATATATTGTAGCAGAAAAAGATTTACATCCAGATGATTGGTACTTCCCTTGTCACTTCCGTGATGATGAAGTACTTGCGGGTTCATTACAAGCAGAAGGTGGTGGAAACTTGCTGCGATTCTTTATGCTGATGTTAGGGCTTCAAAAATTAACTAAGGATGCGAGGTACCAGCCTGTTTTTGATTTACCTCAAAAAGTGCGATGTCGAAAACAAGTTACACCAAAGGATACCAAGTTAATTTATAAATTAGAAATCAAAGAAATTGGGTTAATTCCTAATCCTTACGTCATCGGCGATTTAGAAATCATCTCAGATGGAATCGTTACCGTTCACTTTGAAAATCTTGGATTGCAATTAAGAGAAAAAACAAATCCTAGGTATTTAGAAATGGAAAATGGAGGTCAGGAAAATTTTTATGGCGTTCAAGTTTCACCTCGTTCGGAAGGTGCGCTACTCAATGAGCTAGACATTACCACTTTCGCCTTGGATGATTTATCTAAGTGCTTTGGTCCTGACTTCGCCGTTTATGATGGAAGAAAAGTTTCTCGACAGCCGAATACAGATTTGCAAGTAATCTCGCGTATCGTAAGTGTCGAAGGAACAAGAGGTGATTTTTCTAAACCTTCAAAAATTCATGCTGAATATGATGTTCCAGTAGATGCTTGGTACTACGAGCAAAATTCTGCTATAACGATGCCTTATTCTGTTTTAATGGAAATCGCCTTACAACCTTGTGGTTTATTAGGAGCTTACCTTGGTAGTACGCTTCAGTTCGCAGATAAGAATTTATACTTCCGAAACCTAGATGGTAATGGACAAATGTTTGATTTACCCTCAGGTACAGATTTCAGAGGTAAAACAATTACCAATCATGCGTTACTTACTTCTTCAGTAGCTCTAGGTGGAACGATTTTACAAAACTATACTTTCGAATGTTCAATTGATGGGCATGTTTTTTATAAAGGAAAATCTTCATTCGGATTTTTTCCCGAAGAAGCTTTGGCTACGCAAGTTGGATTGGATGGTGGTAAAAATATAGAACCTTGGTTTGCAACAAATAATCTACAAACTACTGACTATATGCAAATCAAATTGGATTCTTTGTATGGTAGAATGAAATTATACAAAGCTCCTACTAACAAACCTCACTATCGCTTGGCTGGAAATCAGTTGAATCTTCTAGATAAATTAATCATCGCAAAAGATTCTGGAGAACACGGCAAAGGCTACATTCATGCGACTAAATTCAACAAACCTTACGAGTGGTTCTTTACTTGCCATTTTTATCAAGACCCTGTAATGCCAGGTTCCTTAGGAGTGGAAGCAATCATGCAAGCAATGGAGGTTTTTGCTTTGCAGCAAGATTTAGGTAAGGAATTTTCAAATCCAAAATTTGTTCAAGTGCCTAATCATGAGACAATTTGGAAATATCGTGGACAAATTTTGACGCATGTAGAGGAGATGCAATTAGAGGTGCATATTAAGTCTATTGAAAAACGGGATGGAAGACTTGTGGTGATTGGGGATGCGAGTTTATGGAATGATGAGGTGAGAATTTATCAGGTGACGGACTTGGCGTTGGGGATTGAAGAGGCGTAAGTCGAGCTTACGTGAATGAGGTGGAACGCAGAGGTACAGAGTATTCTTCTACAGGATCGGGCAAGTTTTAGTTATGGCAAGTTGAATCTGGCGAAATGCCAAAAGAGATTTTCTAAACAACCTAATATAATAAAAACGTGCACGACCCTACCGAAAAATTTAGAATTTAATTTGCGTATCAGATACCTTCAGGATATGAGATACGTGGGGTTACTTTCAAGATTAACAAAAGTTGGGGACTACATACGGAGCTTGGGCTAAGCTCTTTTTCATGAGAGAATCAAATGTCAAAACCTTGAACTAGCATCATTAAGCAATCAGCAAAAAGAGACAGTAAATAACAAATACAAAACCCTTTTAGAAATACTTTATCTCTAAAAGGGTTTGGTAAATCAAGATTCAAAAGCAATTATCCAAAATTCTCTTGCCACGCCAATACACCTCCGATCACATTGCGAACATTTTTAAATCCATTCTCTTGCAGCACTTGTTGCGCCATTCCACTTCTTGCCCCCGAGCGACAATGAATAATTATTTCTTCGTCTTGATGTTTTTTTAGATCTTCTAGTTTTGCCATGATGTCCCCTAGCGGTATTAGCTGGGCATTGAGGTTGTACTCATTGTATTCGTGTGGTTCTCTCACATCAATGAATACGAAATCATCACCTCGGTCTATTTTTTCTTTTAATTCAGTTACTGTTATATCCATGATTTTTTAAGTTGGACGTTCAATGTTAGAAGTTGAACATTTTTTATTGAGTTAAAATAATTTTATGATTAAAGATTTCTTGAGTCTTATTGTTTACGATTTTTAGGAAATAAATTCCATTTTGTAAATCTGTCAAATCCAATTGGTCAGAAAGATCATTTCTTTGTACTATTTTTCCTACTGCGTCAAAAAGGAAGTAGGAAAATTGATCTATCGTACCATTTTCGATATTTACATTAACGTAGCCTGAGGTTGGATTCGGAAAAATATCAATCCGTGTGTTTTTTGTTACATCTTCCGTTTGAGAACTTTGCATCGGCTCTCCTTCTCCTAAAACTGGACGCATCATCAACGACCCAATGATGGTAGGATTTTCGGTAGCGACGGATTTCCAATCTAATCCAAATCCAAAAGCATCGAAGAAAATATCCTCTGTTCCGTCGGGGTGATTCTTATCCATACCTACGGCGATACATTCGTTCACTTGGCACTCGGATATTTGTTTCCAGCCTACGTAAAAATCACCGGGCGGAATGGCCAGCGGCGTTCGCTCACCAGAAATAATATCGTCAAGTACGTAGGTGGTGAATCCATTCAAAGAATCTTGGTAACTATCAATGTACAGGGGGCGTTTTAAAATACCATCGTATTCTGGAGTATCATCCAATGCTCCGACCCAAACTCTTAAATTGAACAACTGATCGGAGGTATTCTCTCTGATGTGCGGAAAGTGGATTTGTATTGCTTTCAGAGTATCCGCTACGTTGGCGGTATATTTCAAGGCAATTTGTACATCTCTTTTGGTAGCTTCTAGCCCGCTTTCAGCAGTACCATCGTCGTAGGCAAAGTAGTTATCAAAGATGGTGGTACTCGTAACTACATTGTTACGCTCTACGATGGGGTTGACATTTGGATTTTCTTCTCCTACCGTAAAGGTATATTCTTTCTCAAACTCTAAAAATTTAGCATCATCTGGGAAATCGTTATTCATGGCATTTTGGAAAGTTGGAAAGGCGCTTCCGGTGATGATAAGATTGGATAAATTGGTGCTGCCAAATGGAATATTAGCTTCCGTACCATCAAGTAAAACCAAACTAGGAAGTATTACTTGCCCCGTTTCCAATTCGTACAAAAACAGTTCAGAATCTTCGGCTGTATTTTCGTTATCTTGATGATTGTAAAAATTAGCACGTAAAAAATCCTGTGGGGTAGGAATTTCCCCGTCCACATTTGCTGTGAAGTGCCACCAAGGCATACTAGTATAATTTCTCAATATCGAATTAGGATTTTGGGTAAAAGCTATATCCGCCAAAAATGGACTATCACTTCCATTATTTCTCAACCTTACATAATCAATATGCCAATGATCTATATTTCCACTTCGCAGGGAAAAATTTCTAAATCGAAACTGGAAACCTTTAAAATGGTACTGTGACTCATTGATGTAATAGGAGAAAAAAGTAAATTCATCCTTTGGCAAATTCTCGTACTTAAAAGTATCAATCAACACCCACTCTCCAATTAAGTTTTTAAATTCTAAAATCAAGGAATCCACTCCCGCTGGTGCTTCCCCTAATCCTTGCGGCTGTACATAAAAACTTAGGTACACATTACTCGCTGCGCTGAAGGGAGCAAGGTTGAGATAGGCGGAGGTCAAATTATCCGAAACGCCGTATCCCCCACCGTGCGGTGCACCTCCTTCGTTAAGTCCATCAAAAGTAGCTACCCCCACGGAGACCGGAGCTATCGCCATCGTATTGTTGATGAATACACTTTTTGTCAACCAATTATCATTGGGAAATGGCCCATCGTAGGAGAAGTCATCCATGAAGGGAAGTTCTAAAGTATCCTGAGCAATAGATATTGGAATCTTATAAGTATCGCACACACAGAAGTCATCACAAATTTCGTAAACCACCGTATCAACACCCGCAAATCTATTCGCCTCGTAAAAAATACAACTCCCGAGTGGGAAGGCATCTCCCAAGATGTTGTTATTACTGATGATCTCCACACTACTCAAATCGTTCGGGAGGTTGGTGACATCTACACATATTGTGACGGTATCCTCGGCGTTGACTTCCGTAGTGGGATTTATAATTTCATCATTTGCTCGGTGGACATAAATTGGGTAAACCGAAGTATCACATACCCCCGTATTCGAGCTGCACACCTCTACATAGATGCTATCAATTCCGAAGCTAACACCGCCGTCCGCCACGTAGAATACGCAATTGGTATCTAAAGTAGCCGTACCAAAGTTAAGTACACTTTCCGTCAGTAGCATTACCGTGGATGCAGCACCTAGCCCCAAAGTATCCGAACAAATCAAGCGAGTATTTCCCGATGCCAAACAAGTACCATTGAAGGTAAAGACATCTCTAGTCGCTGCTGCTACGTGCATCGTTGACCTGCGTTTTTGCAGCATGGTTTGGATTTGCTGTTTTTTTTCTGCTTGGTGTTTTTCTAGGATTGGATTGGAGAGCAGATTTACTTCGTTAATTTGGGCTTGTGCGCAGGTCGCTGTAATCAATATAATTACGATAACGTAAAGTCGGTACATCATTGAATTTAGTATTTGGTATTTCTTTGGACGTGAGTTCTTTCACTTCAAAAAAACGTATATTTTTTCGCTTTGTTGCTAGCTAAAGGAAGCTGAAAAAAAGGATTGTCAGATACTTGGCAGCGAAGCTCAATTGGCAAGTTACTTAAACTTCAGAGGTTTTGAGAAATCCAGATGATTTCCTAAAAGCCTTCGTTTTCGGAATCGTCTTCTTCGTTATCAGAATCGGAATCTTCCAGAGGTGCTTCCAACTCATTTTCCTCGCAGTCATCGGGAAGATACTGCGTGACCCTCAATTTTACCTGCTCTCCAAAGCGAATGGACGAACCCTCTAGTGGATCTTGCAACCACACATAAGCGGTATTTTTATCCGTCACGCTTGCGTCGTACTCTATCGTACCTACGTTAAGATTGTTTCCTTCCAGTATCAATTTAGCTTGCGCAAGTGGCTTACAGATGAGTTCTGGGACTTTTACATTTCCGTATCCTTTCTCGGATATGATTAGCGTCAATTTGCTCCCACGAGTAATCTTGGGATGAGCACCATCTCTCACCAAATCGGTTATATCTTTCTCATTGAGCAATATCTCCAATACAGTATTGGAAGCTACCCGACTATCCACCTTTGTTCGGCTTGTCACTATGAATCCTGCTCTCCTCAATTCCGCTCGGTATTTTTCGGCATCTTCATTATTACCCGTCAGTTGTGGAATCATTGCGTCGTCTTTTTTGACTTGTTGCACTCTGAGGTAAACTGTTCGCCCTTCCTTCACTAAAGCATCTGGCTTCGGGTGCTGCTCAATTACTTCCAGAGCGGGACGGTCAATATCTACTGAATCTACCACGATATCGAATCCTTGACTCTTGGCGTAATCTTTTACATCATTCAGCCCCATTCCTTCAAAATTAGCGAGGTGAACCCCTTCACCGTGATCGGTGTAGCACTTCAACCAAGTAGTGGTAAAGAAAAATAAAACCAACAGCATGCCCAGAACACCCGCAAAGTTTTTTAGGAAAATGGTACTCGAAAGAAAAGCCAATACCTCCTTACCAAAGTGCTTGAGCTTTACTTTTATTTTATTAAAAATTTCTTTCATAGAAATTAGAGATGGGTTTGAATGACTAATGATTGAAGCCAGGGGACATTATGAATAATCAATCCTGCAGCGCAAATACTTTTTTCAACAAATCACTCGTCCTTGCAGATATATTGTTACGAATATTCAATTCTTCTTTTTCCACCATCGAAAATAATCCATCCAAGGCTCGGTTTGTAATATAGTCATCTAATCTCGGATTCATTTTTTCTACGAATGGAATTTTGTTGTAAGTATTGATGGCATCTTCCCAGTAGTCGAGGACGTTAAATTTATTCAACGATCTTACGATCACGGGTTGAAACTCATTGTACAATTGAGTTTGCGTTGTGAGATTTAAATATTGAGTTGCGGCATTTTTTTCACCTTTCAAAATGCCCATCGCATCTTGAAAAGTAATTTGCTTGATAGCAGAAACAAAAATGGGTTTGGCACTTTTGGCCGCATCTTCGGCCGCTCGATTGATTCTTTCGATCATCTTATCTTCTACCTTGTCGAACCCCGGAACTTTTTGCAACCGATTGGTTAACTGTTGAGCTTGCTCGGGCAGTAGGATTTTGTACTGGCTTTTTAGGTATCCATCTACTGCCGACAATCGGTCAGAGCCTTTTCCAATGCCTATTTCAAGGGCTTGCTTTAATCCATTTCCTATTTGTTCGGATGTCAATTGGTCAGCACCAACTGTTCCCAATATATTTTGGAGTTCGGTGCAGGACACTAGCTGAAAACATACTACTAAGAGTGCAATTTTTTTTATCATCATTTTTAATTTTTCACAAAAAAATAATTAACAGTTAAAGGATTCAAATATCTAATTTCCCTAGTCCCTCCTCTCTGCTCCCCATCTAAAACGCACAAAAATATAAGAAGGGTGTTATCAAAAAATTAAAGTTCCGCTCCTAAATTTTACCCACCAAAATAAGTAAGACATTCTCTACACAAACAATCGCCAAATTTTTGCTCTAACATCAACTTAGTCTGGGGGTGAATTTGGATTTCCTCTCGCCAACAATTGTGATCTCCGTAGCAAATCGTCGGGCTCTCACACCTTGGGCATTCTTTTACGAAGTTTTGGCTCACCTCAATCGAAGAACTATCTAGCTTCACACCCGGCATCGGATTTTCTTTTTTTATTTTGATTTTGACCTCCGCCATATTTTTAAACTGGAACTTCAAACCATCCACTATCCTCAGTACGATAGCCTCTAGCAACTTGGTTTTGATACGCATTTCTCTTTGACAAATTAGATAAACCGTTTCGTAGTTGATGGTTTTAAATAAATCATCCTCTTGCGCAGCTTCCGCAAAGTTGGTTTTGATATAAACATCAATGACGTAATTATTGCCAATAATTTGTTCTTCTTCGTAAAATCCGTGGTAAGCATAAAATCGCATACCTTCTAGCGCAATTTGACTCATTCCATATTTTTTTAAAAACGCTCCAAAAGTAGAGTTTTTCTCGAAAAAATCCTTTCCCTGCTAGCGAAATCAAAATCTTGTTTTTTCCGTACAAACTCCTGATTTCGATTTATGACAAAAAGGTGAATAACAGCATTTAATCAGTCATTAAATTTGAAAGTTCGCACTAAGCACTATATCTCCCAGAATGTGTATTTTTACACAGATTTTCAAACCATTTAAAACTCAAAAAAAAATCTTAGAATATGTCAATACTAAATGGAAAAGTAGCACATCCCGCTACAACTACTCGCGAAGACCGATTTCAGGGGCACGACTATTACAACATTGATGAACTGCTAGATGATGATCACCTCCTCGCTCGTGATGCCGTTCGAAATTGGGTAAAACAAGCAGTCAGCCCGATCATCGAAGATTACTCCAATCGAGCGGAGTGCCCTACTCATTTGTTCAAAGGGCTAGCGGAGATTGGTGCTTTCGGTCCTAGCTTACCCACTAAGTATGGCTGTGGAGGAATGGATGAAATCGCCTACGGAATCATCATGCAGGAGCTAGAAAGAGGAGACTCTGGAGTTCGTTCTATGGCGTCGGTGCAAGGCTCATTGGTCATGTATCCCATTTATCGCTTTGGTTCGGAGGAGCAGAAAATGAAATACTTACCCAAGCTAGCCAACGGGGAATTGATTGGATGCTTTGGTCTTACTGAACCCGACCACGGATCTAATCCCGGCGGAATGATGACCAACATCAAAGATGATGGAGATGCGTACATTTTGAATGGAGCAAAAATGTGGATCACCAATTCGCCCGTAGCGGACTTGGCGGTAGTATGGGCAAAAAATGAGGAAGGACGTATCAAAGGACTAATCGTAGAGAAAGGAATGAAGGGATTCTCCGCCCCCGAGATTCACGGAAAATGGAGCTTACGTGCATCCATCACTGGAGAACTTGTCTTTGAAGATGTAAGAGTACCAAAGGAAAATGTCCTTCCCAACGTAGAGGGATTAAAAGGCCCACTAAGTTGTTTGTCAAAAGCTAGGTACGGCATCGCTTGGGGAGCAATTGGAGCAGCTATGGACTGTTACGATTCCGCTTTGCGGTATTCGCAGGAGCGTGTTCAGTTTGGAAAACCCATTGGTCAGTTCCAACTCACGCAAAAAAAACTAGCTGAAATGATTACTGAGATCACCAAAGCTCAGTTGCTAGCGTGGCGGTTAGGTACACTCGCCAATGTGGGCAAAGCAACGCCCGCCCAAATCTCAATGGCAAAAAGAAATAATGTACACATGGCACTAGAGGTAGCCAGAGAAGCTCGACAAATCCACGGCGGCATGGGTATCACCAACGAGTATCCCTGTATGCGTCACATGATGAATCTCGAAACGGTACTTACCTACGAAGGCACGCACGACATCCACCTCCTCATCACGGGCATGGACGTCACGGGACTCAATGCGTTTAAATAATTAATAATTAATAGTGAATAATTAATAATTGCCAAGAGGGCGATGATGCCTTGGAAGAAATTATTAATTATTCACTATTCATTATTAATTATTCATTACTAACCAGCCTTCGTTAACAAAAACTTAAACTTTCCGCTTTTTGAGTTCTTTTCTGTAATTTTCCTTTACCTATCCTAAACAAAACCCAACAACTCTTACGTTCTTATGGCATAAAAAACTTAAAGACAAAAACATGTTCAAAAGATTTTCATTTACTTTCCTCAGCATTTTCGTAGTTTTTATCGGAGAGATGGTAGCTCAGGGAGAACCCATCATTTTAAATAATCCTTCTTTCGAAGATATGCCTCGACCCAGTATGCAGCCTCGTGGTTGGTACGACTGCGGCTACTTGAATTTTCCTTTGGAGTCTCCTCCTGATATTCATCCCGTGTTGGATAAGCCATCATTTGGAGTGGATAGGGCTGCTTACGATGGAAAATCTTATTTGGGAATGGTCGTTAGAGAGAACGAATCTTGGGAGTCCATTGCCCAGCGTTTGGTGCGTCCCTTGGAAGCGGGTAAATGTTATTCCTTTAGCATTCACCTAGCGACATCTGATACTTATCTTAGTTCTTTGAGAGGGGCTGGTGACAGGGAGGTGAGTTTTACCGAGCCTTTAAAACTCAGAATCTGGGGAGGTACGGGGCTGTGTGGAAAAGATATTTTACTGGCTGAAAGTACCTTGATAAAAAACAAAGAATGGAAAGAATATTCCTTCAAGTTTGAGCCTAAGAGAACCGTGAAGTACCTAATTCTGGAGGCATTTTTTAAAACGCCTACCTTATCTCCGCCTAATGGAAATATATTGTTAGATAATGCTTCGCCCATCACCCCCTTACCGTGTGATGAAGAACTTCCCGTAGCCAAGAAGCCCGATGTAAAGATTACAAATCCTTCCAGAGATAAGATTAGTGTGGTAAATAATGTCTATAATTTGGCGGCTAAAGTTTTGAATGTGGAAGAAAAGCGCGAGATATTATTAAAAGTAAATGGGCGAAATACGAGGAAGTTTACCTTCAATCCATCCAAAAATACCATCGCCGCAAAGCTAAGGCTCAAAGAAGGTGCAAACCAAATCTCCGTAAGGGCCGCTAACTCCGTGGGAAATGCTAAGGACGAAACGACCATCATTTACACTCCACCCGCCGATCCCGTGGTGATTGCTGAACCTGAACCCGAGCCAGAATCCGAAACAGAACGCCAATTAGGATTGCTCAAAAAGGATGAGACGATGAAAGTGGACGAATTATCATTTGATGTGGACTCTTACGAAATCACGGAAGCATCGAAACCTGC
>JBCCJE010000018.1:0-16681 GCA_039027925.1 Bacteroidota bacterium | reverse complement strand
GTGATTATTTGGGTTGCGGTCTTCTCATTACCGCATGCATCGGTTGCCGTCCAGGTAGGCGTAAATGTTTATCCACACGGGTGCGGGGTTTCCACTTAACTTAACAATACATTTACATCGGGATCACAATTGTCGTTAGCGATAAGTGCAGGTGCCGTTGGGATCGCTCCACACTCCACGGTAACATTTGCGGGTACACCAGTAATAACTGGTTTTTTAGTATCCTCAACGGTAATCGTCTGAGTATGCGCAACATCTCCACACCCATTATCCACACTCCAAATTCTCTCGATGGTGTAAGTATGTTCGCACGATCCCGGGATGATATTTTCCGTAAAATCAACTTGAACTGTGTTCCCTGTACATCCATCTATTGCAGTAATCGTAGCGGGTGCAGGAATATCATCGCACTCTACAGTAAGGTCATCAGGTGTAGCGGAAAGTGTAGGCGCATCGGGATTAACCGTGATCGTTTGCTCCTTCGTCGTCTCATTTCCGCAATTGTCTGCCGCTATCCAAGTTCGAGTGATGATGGTTTCACATCCATTTTGCGCAGTAACTTCAGAGAAAATAATATCCACATCCGTATCACAATTATCCGTAGCGAGAGGCTGGGCTGGCGTTGGAACGGCACCGCAATCAACGGTTAAGTCCGCAGGTACCCCCGTCAAAATGGGTGCTTGGGTATCTTCCACCGTAATCGTCTGCGTGTGTGTAACATTACTTCCGCATCCTGAACTAGCATCTACCGACCACGTTCTTTCGATGGTGTAAGTATTGGCACAACTTCCGTCAATAATGGTTTCCGTAAAATTAACGGAAATGTTTGGCAAACAATCCGAAGTAGCCGTCACTGTCTCGGGTGTAGGTATATTGTTACAAGTTACGGTAACATCCGCAGGTAATGTTGACAATACGGGTTCTGAACCGTTCACCGTAATCTCCTGACTGGCTTCCACCGTGTTACCACAATCATCCGTAGCTACCCAATTGCGGGTGATGATAAATCCACAACCATTCGGAACGGTCACTTCGCTGAAGTCAATTTCCACGTTGGGATCGCAATCGTCCGTAGCAACTGGTGTAGCTGGCGCAGGTACGGCATCACAGTTAATCGTCATATCTACGGGTACACCCGCTAAGATGGGTTTCTTCGTATCTTCTACCAGAATGGTTTGAGTTTGCGATACTTCGTTGCCGCAATTATCTACTGCCGTCCACGTTCTTTCGATGGTAAATGAAAACTGACACGCCCCAGAAATAATATTTTGGGAAAAAATAATATCCACATCTGTATCACAATTATCAGTAGCCGTCGGAGTAGCTGGTGCGGTGATCGCACTACACTCGATAGTCGCATCCGCAGGAACATCCACTAACGTAGGTTTCGTGGTATCCTCTACGGTGATGATTTGAGTATGGGAAATACCCGTTCCACATCCCGTATTAGTCGTCCAAATTCTTTCGATAAAGTAACCATCTACGCAAGCTCCGTCGAGGAGAATTTCCGTAAAATCAACTTGTACGTTAGGCAAACAATCTGAAGTTGCCGTCACCGTAGCGGGTGTAGGTATATTGTTACATTCTACGGTAACGTCCGCAGGTAGGTCGGCAAATACGGGGGTATCCGCATCTACTTCGATGGTCTGAATCGCAACGACTAAGTTACCGCAATTGTCGGTAGCCGTCCACGTTCGGGTAATGGTGTAGCCACATCCGCTCGGCGTAGAAGCTTCGTCAAAATCAATGTCCACATCTGTGTCACAATTGTCCGTAGCGACTGGCGTTGCTGGTGCAGGTACAGCGTCACAGCTAACGGTCATATCAGCGGGAACGCCCGTAATCATTGGCTTCTGTGTATCTTGAACCGTAATGATTTGGGTATAAGTAACTCCAGTACCACAGCCTGCGTTCGTTGTCCAAGTGCGCTCAATAGTGTAACTATCCACACACGGTCCGTCAATAATATTTTCCGAAAAGTCCACTTGAATATTAGGAATACAGTTGGAAGTGGCCGTCAAGACTTCGGGTGTAGGTATATTGTTGCACTCTACCGTCACATCCGCTGGGGCGCTAGAGAAAGTTGGTGTATCTTCCAAAGCAGTAATCGTTTGTGTGGCTTCTACAAAGTTGCCACAGTTATCGGTTGCCGTCCACGTCCGGGTGAGAATAAATCCACATCCATCGGGTGTAGAAACCTCACTAAAATCAATATCCACATCCGTATCGCAGTTATCGGTAGCGATGGGTTGCGCAGGAACTGGAACTGCATCACAAGCTACCGTAGCATCGGCAGGTACACCCGTCAGGATTGGGTCGGTGGTATCTTCAACGGTAATCGTCTGAGTATGCGCAACATCCGCCCCGCATCCCGTAGTCGTCACTACTGACCACGTTCGCTCAATCGTATAACTATCTGCACAACTTCCTCCAATGATAGTTTCCGTAAAGTCCACTTGTACATTTTGATCACAATCCGAAGTAGCAGTTACTTCTGCTGGTGTAGGTACATTGTTACATTCTACCGTCACGTCGGCGGGTAGGTTAGCTAATTCTGGCTCCGAACCCGTTACCGTAATCACCTGAGATACTTCGAATACATTGCCACAGTTATCTCTCGCCGCCCAAGTTCTAGTGATGATGAATCCACAACCATCCACTACGGTCACTTCGTCAAAATCAAGGTCAACGTTGGTATCACAATTATCCGAAGCAACGGGTGTAGCCGGTGCAGGTATATTGTTACAATTGACCGTAATGTCAGTAGGAATACCCGCCAAAATGGGTGCTTGCGTATCTTGAACAAAGATGTTCTGTGTCTTGGATGATTCGTTGCCGCAGTTATCTACTGCCGTCCACGTTCTTACCAAAGTATAGCTATCAGCACAATCCCCCGACTGAATCATTTCAGAAAATAAAATCATCACATCAGTATCACAGTTATCCGTCGCAATGGGTTGAGCGGGCGCAGGGATAGCACTACACTCTACCGTTTCGTCGGCAGGTACATTTGTCAAAATGGGTTTTGTATTATCTTCTACCGTAATAATTTGAGTATGAGAAATTGGCGTTCCACATCCCGCATCCGTCGTCCACGTTCTCTCAATGGTGTAATTATCCGTACACGCCCCGCCAATAATATTTTCGGAGAAAATAACTGGAATAGTTGGTAAACAATCAGAAGATGCCGTCACTACCGCTGGCGTAGGTATATTGTTACACTCTACGGTAGCGTCCGCTGGGGTATTGGAAAATACTGGATCACTATCATCCACGGTGATTGTTTGTGTTTGGGAAATGGTGTTACCGCAATTATCCGTTGCTGTCCACGTTCGGGAAAGGATAAAACCACATCCGTTCGGTACGGATGTTTCTTGAAAATCAATGTCCACATCCGTATCACAATTATCATTACCAATTGGCGTAGCTGGTGCGGGTACATCCGTACAACTTACCGTCACGTCGGCAGGTACGCCCGTCAGGGTTGGGTCAGTTGTATCTTGTACGGTGATCGTTTGTGTTTGGGAAACGGCGTTGCCACAGTTATCGGTTGCCGTCCACGTTCTTTCGATGGTGTAGGTATCCAAACAAGCTCCCGGAATGCTGACTTCCGCAAAAGTAATCTCCACATCTGTATCACAATTATCGTCGGCAAACGGGGCAGTACTCACCGCTGGAACAGCGTCGCACTCCACGGTAACATTTGCGGGTACATCGTAAAGGTTGGGATCTTTGGTATCCTGAACGGTGATGATCTGTGTTTGGGAAACGGAATTACCACAATTATCGGTTGCTGTCCACGTTCGAGTCAAGGTATAATTATCAGTACAATCTCCATCCGTTCGCACCTCCACAAAATCAACTTGTACATCCGTATCGCAATTATCATTGGTAAATGGTTGCGCCGGTGCAGGTACTAAATCACACTCTACCGTTACGTCCGCTGGTACACCCGCTAGTGCTGGATTCGTGGTATCTTGAACGGTGATGATTTGAGTTTGTGCAACGGCGTTACCACAATCATCGGTTGCCGTCCACGTTCTTTCCAAAGTGTAGTTATCTAGGCAATCCCCATCTATTTTCACCTCCGTAAAAATAATGTCAACGTTGGTATCACAGTTGTCCGTCGCCGTCGGTTGAGCGGGCGTAGGGATAGCGTTACACTCAACGGTTGCATCCGCTGGGACACCCGCTAAGATTGGATCAGAAGTATCTTGAACGGTAATCGTTTGCGTTTGTACATCGGTGTTTCCGCAGTTATCAGTTACCGTCCACGTTCGTTTTATTTCAAATCCAAAAGTACAAGCTCCCGGGATGATTTCTGAATCAAAATCAATTGTCACGTCCGTATCACAATTATCCGTCGCCGTCGGTTGGGCGGGTGCTGGAATCGCATCACACTCAACGGTTACATCGGCGGGTACACCTGCGAGCACAGGATCGGTTGTATCCTGAACGGTGATTGTTTGTATTTGTTGAACCGCATTTGCACAGTTGTCAACGGCTGCCCAAGTTCTCGTAATCACGTAGGTATCTGTACATGCTCCCGGTGTAATACTTTCCGCAAAGAAGATTTCTACATCAGCATCACAATTATCAGTTGCCGTTGGAGTCGCTGGTACGGGTACGGCATCACATTCAACGGTTACGTCGGCTGGGACACCTGCCAAAGTTGGGTTCGTCGTATCCTGAACCGTGATCGTCCGCGTTTGAGAAATGGTATTTCCGCAGTTGTCCGTCGCTGTCCACGTTCTTTCCAAAATGTAATTGTCTAAGCAGTTACCATCTATTTTCACCTCCGCAAAAGTGATGTCCACATCGGTATCGCAATTATCCGTTGCCGTGGGTGCAGTACTTACCGCAGGTACAGCGTCGCACTCTACGGTAACATCGGCGGGTACACCCGCTAAAATTGGATCAGTCGTATCCTGAACGGTAATCGTTTGTGTTTGGGAAATGGTATTTCCACAATTATCCGTCGCCGTCCACGTTCTTTCCAATTGGTAATCATCCATACAATTGCCATCTATGCGCACCTCCGCAAAATCAATCGTCACGTCTGTATCGCAATTATCCGTTGCGGTGGGCGTAGCGGGCGTTGGTACAGCATTACATTCTACGGTAACATCGGCGGGTACGCCCGCTAAAATTGGATCAGTCGTATCCTGAACGGTAATCGTTTGTGTTTGAGAAATCGTATTTCCACAGTTATCCGTTGCCGTCCACGTTCTTTCCAATTGGTAATTGTCCATGCAGTTTCCATCTACACGTACCTCCACAAAATCAATCGTTACGTCCGTATCACAGTTATCGGTTGTAGTTGGTTGAGCTGGCGTTGGTACAGCATCACACTCTACGGTAGTATCGGCGGGTACACCCGCTAAAACTGGATCAGTCGTATCTTGTACCGTAATAATTTGTGTTTGGGAAATCGTATTTCCACAGTTATCCGTTGCCGTCCACGTTCGCTCTAAGGTATAATTATCTAAGCAGTTGCCATCTATTCTTACCTCTATAAAATTAATCGTTACATCTGTGTCACAGTTATCGGTAGCAGTTGGTTGAGCTGGCGTTGGAATTGCGCTACACTCAACGGTTGCATCGGCTGGCACGCCCGCTAAGATTGGGTTAGTTGTATCTTGTACGGTGATGATTTGTGTTTGAACGTCGGTATTACCACAGTTGTCCGTCGCCGTCCACGTTCGCTCTAAGGTGTAATTATCTAGGCAATTACCATCTACTCTTACTTCGACGAAATCAATCGTTACGTCCGTATCACAGTTGTCATTTGCGGTAGGTTGCGCAGGTGCAGGAATCGCATCGCACTCAACGGTTGCATCGGCTGGTACACCCGAAAGCACGGGGTCAGTCGTATCCTGAACGGTGATTGTTTGTATTTGTTGGATGGCATTAGCGCAGTTATCAACGGCTGCCCAAGTTCTAGTGATGACGTAAGTATCAGCACAATCACCGGGTGTGATACTTTCCGCAAAGAAGATTTCTACGTCGGTATCGCAATTGTCGGTTGCCGTTGGAGTAGCTGGTGCGGGTACGGCATCACATTCAACGGTTACGTCGGCTGGGACACCTGCCAAAGTTGGGTTCGTCGTATCCTGAACCGTGATCGTCTGCGTTTGGGAAATAGTATTTCCGCAATTATCGGTTGCTGTCCACGTTCTTTCCAAAATGTAACTGTCTAAACAGTTACCATCTATTTTCACCTCCGCAAAAGTAATGTCCACATCGGTATCACAATTATCCGTCGCCGTGGGTGCAGTACTTACCGCAGGCACGGCGTCACACTCTACCGTGGCATCGGCGGGTACACCCGCTAAAACTGGATCAGTTGTATCTTGTACGGTGATAATTTGTGTTTGGGAAATGGAATTTCCACAATTATCCGTCGCCGTCCACGTTCTTTCCAATTGATAATTATCCATACAATTTCCATCTACGCGTACTTCCACAAAATCAATCGTCACGTCCGTATCACAATTATCCGATGCCGTGGGAGTCGCTGGTGTTGGTACTGCATCGCACTCTACTGTTGTATCGGCGGGTACACCTGCTAAAATTGGATCAGTCGTATCTTGTACCGTAATGATTTGTGTTTGGGAAATCGTATTTCCACAATTATCCGTTGCTGTCCACGTGCGCTCTAAGTTGTAATTATCTGTACAATTTCCATCTACTCGAACCTCCACAAAATCAATCGTCACGTCCGTATCGCAATTATCCGATGCTGTGGGCGTAGCTGGCGTTGGTACTGCATCACACTCCACGGTAGCATCGGCGGGTACACCCGCTAAAACTGGGTCAGTCGTATCTTGTACCGTGATAATTTGTGTTTGGGAAATGGAATTTCCACAGTTATCCGTTGCTGTCCACGTGCGCTCTAAGTTGTAATTGTCAGCGCAGTTTCCATCCACCCGTACCTCCACAAAATCAATCGTTACGTCTGTATCACAGTTGTCATTTGCCGTAGGCGTAGCGGGTGCGGGAACTGCATCGCACTCCACCGTGATATTAGCAGGCATACTTAGTAGTTCTGGATTCGTGGTATCTTGTACAGTAATCACTTGTGTTTTGGAAGTGGCATTTCCGCAGTTATCGGTTGCTGTCCAAGTTCTCTCTAAAGTATAATTGTCCGCACAATTGCCATCTACTCGCACCTCCGCAAAAGTAATTTCCACATCAACATCACAATTATCATCTGCGAACGGCGTAGTACTAGGAGTTGGAATAGCATCACATTCTACCGTTACATTGGCAGGTATATCAAATAATGCTGGCGCATTGGTATCCTGAACGGTAATGATTTGTTTTTGAGAAATTTGATTACCGCAATTGTCCGTTGCCGTCCACGTTCTTTCCAAAGTATAGCTGTCAAGACAGTTCCCGTCTATTCTATTTTCCACAAAATCAATCACTACGTCGGCATCACAATTATCGGTAGCAACTGGCGTAGCGGGCGCAGGAACAAGATCACATTCTACCGTCACGTCGGCAGGTACGCCAAACAATTCAGGGTCAGTTGTATCTAGCACCGTGATGAATTGGGATTTTGTAACACTATTCCCACAATTATCCGTTGCTGTCCATTTTCTTTCCAAAACGTAGTTATCCACACATTGACCATCCGTTCTGATTTCTTCAAAAGTAATGGTGGGATCAACGTCGCAATTATCGGTTGCCGTTGGCTGACCTACCGTAGGAACGGCGTCGCATTCTACGGTTACGTTCGCAGGAATATCTGCTAGTACGGGATCTGTTGTGTCCTGAACGGTGATGATTTGCGTAGTGGTATTTTCGTTGCCACAATCATCCTTGGCAGTCCAAACACGAGTGATGGTGTAAGCATTATTTTCACAAAGTGCGACATCTCCCGATTGCGTGGTCGTTTCCGCAAAAGTGATTTCCACATCAGTATCAATGTTATCAATTGCGCCTGGCTGACCTACCGCAGGAATCGCATCACACTCTACCGTCACGTCGGCTGGCACATTTACAAAAGTGGGTGCTTTTATATCCATAAATCCTGCATCAACGTCGGTCAAGATCAATCCGCTGGTAATTGTGATGTCGTCAGTCATGCCCGAAGCGTTCACGTCGCTATCGAATCCATCGTTTCCTTGATCTTGCGGTGCGTAGGCTAGCCCCTGTGGATTCGATGGGAAATCAAAGGTCAATTTATAAACACCGGGGATCAAATTATCGAATTCATATTTCCCATCCGCATCCGTTTGGGTAGTCAAGTTGACGGGCGTTCCCGTTCCGTCGGTTCCCGTCAAAGTAACGGGTACGTCTATCAATCCTGCCTCTCCCGGACTTTGCAGTCCATCTTTATTGCAGTCCAACCAAACAAAGTCTCCAATTTTTCCAAAAATATAATACCCCGCATCGTAGGTCAAATTGTTTTCCCCTGATGTCAACACCTCGATAGCAGTCATGCCCGTGGTGGGATCAATGTCCGAATCAATTTCGTCGTCGTTTCCTGCATTCAAGATAGTCGCTTGATAAATTGGATCAGCGGTGAACGTCAATTTGTAAGCTCCCGGCACGAGGTTTTCAAATTTATATTTTCCGTTCGCATTCGTTTGAGTTGTTAAATTCACAGGAGTATTATTTCCCGTAAAACCAGTCAACTCCACCGTCACGAATTGAATCCCCGTTTCGCCTGCGTCCATCAAGCCATTGGCATTGGCATCCACGAAAACCATATCGCCAATTTTAGTAGGTTCGTAGTATCCCGCATCAACGTCGTTATTTTCCTCCCCACTTTCGATGGTGATAAATTCCGTCATGCCCGTAGCGGGATCAATATCAGAATCTTTGGTTGCATCATTTCCTTCGTTCAAATAAGTCGTTACGAATCCTTGTGGCGTGGTGAACGTCAATTTGTATTCCCCCGGTGCTAGGTCTTCGAAGACAAATTTTCCATCATTATCAGTAGTGGTCGTCAAGGTGACGGGTGTTCCATTTCCAGTTGTTCCCGTCAAGGTGACTGCTACGCCTCCAATGCCCGGTTCGCCTGCGTCCATGATGCCGTTACCATTCAAATCTTCGAACACCATGTCCCCAATTTTTCCTGATTGGAAAAATCCTGCGTCGTAGGTGTCGTTGTCCTCTCCACTCGTTAAAGTTTCAAATACCGTCATACCCGTGGTAGGATTGGCGTCGGAATCTTCGGTATCGTCTCCACCTTCGTTGGCGTAGGTGGCGATAAAATTATTTGGAGTCGTGAAGGTCAATTTGTAATCTCCCGGCACTAAGTTGCCAAAGGAATATTTTCCTTGTCCGTTGGTGGTCTTGGTCAAATTAACCGCCGTTCCGTTGCCCGTCGTTCCTGTGAGTTCGACTTCTACCCCACTAATTCCATTTTCGCCGTTATCCTGAATACCGTTGGCGTTGGTATCTTCAAAAACGAAATCACCAATTCTTGCTGGTTGGTAAAAACCTGCATCCACCTTGTTATTTTCTTCGCCACTTTCGATGGTAATCAATTCCGTCATGCCCGTGGCGGGATCAATGTCAGAATCTTTGCCCTCGTTGTTACCTTCGTTGAGGTAGGTAATCTCAAATCCCTGTGGCGTGGTGAAAGTCAATTTGTATTCGCCCGGTGCTAGACCGTCGAAGGTATATTTCCCATTAGTATTCGTCGTAGTGGTCAAGGTCACGGGTGTTCCATTTCCAGTCGTCCCCGTTAGAGTGATCTCCACTCCTTCGATCCCTAGTTCGCCTGTGTCCATGATGCCATTGCCATTCAAATCTTCAAACACCATATCCCCAATTTTTCCTGATTGGAAAAATCCTGCGTCGTAGGTGTTGTTGTTTTCGCCACTTACCAAAGTCTCAAAAATGGTCATGCCCGTGGTAGGGTTAGCGTCCGAGTCTTTGGTATCGTCTCCACCTTCGTTGGCGTAGGTAGCGATAAAATCAGATGGAGTCGTGAAGGTTAATTTATAAGCTCCCGGTACTAAGTTGCCAAAGGAATATTTTCCTTGTCCGTTGGTGGTTTTAGTTAAATTGACCGCCGTTCCGTTGCCCGTTGTTCCTGTTAGTTCGACTTCTACCCCACCAATTCCATTTTCGCCGTTATCCTGAATACCGTTGGCATTCGTATCTTCAAAAACGAAATCTCCGATTTTTGCTGGTTGGTAAAAACCTGCATCTACCTTGTTATTTTCTTCGCCACTTTTGATGGTAATCAATTCCGTCATGCTCGTAGTGGGATCAATGTCAGAATCTTTGCCCTCGTTGTTGCCTTCGTTGAGGTAGGTAATTTCAAACCCTTGTGGCGTTGTGAAAGTCAATTTGTATTCGCCCGGTGCTAAACCGTCGAAGGTGTATTTCCCATTATTATTTGTGGTGGTCGTCAAGGTCACGGGTGTTCCATTTCCTGTCGTTCCCGTTAAAGTAATCTCCACTCCTCCGATGCCTGACTCTCCGGCATCCATGATTCCGTTGCCGTTCAAATCTTCAAACACCATGTCGCCGATTTTTCCTGCTTGGAAAAATCCTGCATCGTAGGTGTTATTCACTTCACCGCTTTTTAAGTTTTCAAATGCAGTCATCCCCGTAGTGGGATTCGCATCAGAATCTTTAGTGTCGTCGCTGCCTTCATTGGCGTAGGTGGCGATAAAATTATTTGGAGTCGTGAAGGTCAATTTGTAAGCTCCCGGTACTAAATTTCCGAAGGAATAATTTCCTTGTCCGTTCGTAGTTTGGGTTAAATTGACCGTTGTTCCATTTCCAGTTGTCCCCGTCAATTCAACGGTTACGCCTCCAATACCTACTTCTCCGTTGTCTTGAATACCATTCGCATTGGTATCTTCAAAAACAAAATTTCCAATTTTTGCGGTCTGGTAATATCCTGCGTCCACATTGTTTTTCACTTGACCACTTGTGATGGCAAACAGTTCTGTTTTTCCAGAAACGGGACTAATGTCAGAATCTTTATTATCGTTATTTCCTTCGTTGATGTAGGTGATCGTGAATCCCGTTGGAGTGGTAAAAGTCACTTGGTAATTACCAGGAGCTAATCCTGCGAACGAGTATTTCCCATCATTATCCGTAGTGGTGGTAAGGGTTACGGGCGTTCCGTTGCCTGTATTTCCAGTTAGCGTTACGGCTACTCCGCTGATGCCCGTTTCTCCGTTATCCATGATTCCGTTGGCATTGATATCCTCAAAAACCATATCGCCAATTTTAGCAGATCGGAAAAAACCAGCATCGTAAGTGAGGTTGGTTTCTCCACTTGTTAATACTTCCACGGCAGTCATTCCCGTAGTGGGATCAGCGTCCGAATCGAGGGCTTCATCGTTTCCTTCGTTAGCGGGAGCTGCTTCAAAACCTATCGGCTTGATGAAAGTCAGTTTGTATTGTCCCGGCACCAAATTCTTAAAAATATATTTCCCATTATTATTAGTCTGGGTAGAAGCAAAAACCACTTCTCCATCGTCGGCAGTTCCTTCGAGGTTAACGATGACGTTTTTGATACTTGGCTCACCTGCGTCTATGATGCCATTCCCATTCAAATCTTCAAAGACCATGTCCCCAATTTTGGCATTACATTTATCTACGTTCACCTTCGCTCCCGCTACGTCCAGCGAAGCACAAAGGTTGCCGCCACCTTGTTGTAACAAGCTATTTACATCGAAGCCCGTAGTTGTTCCGAAGTCCACAATGGACAAATCGAGGAAGTTAGGATCATTAGGATTGGAAACATAAATCAAAGTATGAATGGTATATTGACCATCAGTCGTCAAGGTGAAAGTTGGCGTGGCGTTCACTTGCTGTATCACTAATCCAGCACCTTTGGTCAGTACGTAAATTACGTCAAACCCAACGGGCACATTAGCATCGCCATTTGGCGTAGCCGAAATAATTCCATTTCCAGCGGGAGCTAAACACACCAAAGGATCATCTATGGAAAGTGTCCCCGCTTGTGGATCTACCTCGACGGTGATCGTCTGAGAACGCACGTCGGTATTGCCACAATTGTCGGTTGCCGTCCAAGTTCTTACTACTTCGTACGCACAACCCTCGCCCGCTACTTCTGTGAAATCTATCTGAACATTATTATCACAATTGTCCGTTGCCGTAGGAAAAGCGGGTGACGGAATGGGAAGTGTGCTTATGGTTATATTTGCTGGGATACCCGCTAGGACGGGGTCAGTTGTATCCTGAACTTGAATCTGCTGCGTGTGGGTATCGGTGTTACCGCAGTTGTCGGTAGCCGTCCACGTACGAGTGATGACGTAGGTATCATCGGTACACGCCCCCGTATTGGTTTTCGTGGATGACTCATTGAGGGTGATGGTAACGTTGTTATCACAATTGTCCGTAGCAGTCGGCGTAGCAGGTGTGGGAATCGCATCACACTCCACCGTGAGGTTGCTCGGCAAATTTCCGAGTACGGGATCTTGTGTATCTTGAACCAAGATCACTTGCTGCCGAATATCGGTATTGCCACAGTTATCCGTAGCTTTCCAAATTCTCGTTAAAGTATAAGTATCCTGATCGCAAGAGCCGTTATTAGCTTGGCTCGAAATTTCTTGAAATTCAATAGTGACATCAGTATCGCAGTTGTCCGATGCAGTTGGATTGGCGGGTGTAGGTATATTGTTACACTCTACCGTCACGTTCGCGGGAATACCTGCTAATTCGGGATCAGTCGTGTCCGTAATTGTGACGACCTGAATTTCGATGGTTTTATTGCCGCAATCGTCGGTTGCCGTCCAAGTTCTGATGATGGAAAAATTATCAGCGCAAACACCCGCTTGCATTTCTTCTTCCAAAACGATAGTCGGATTAGGATCGCAATTATCCGTTGCGGTCAGTATGGGCGCAGCGGGAACATTATCACACTCAATGGTCATACTCTGTGGCATGCCGATAATCTGAGGCCCCGTTCCGTCGAGTACGGTGATGGTTTGTGATTTGGTAGTGGTATTTCCGCAGTTGTCCTCGGCTACCCAAGTTCGAGTGATGGTAAAATTGCCCGTACAACTGCCAGGAGTGATCGTTTCGGAGAAGTTTACATTTACATTGTTATCACAGTTGTCGCCTACCGCAGGAGTTGGTACAGCGGGAATATTATCACATTGTACAGTTTTGTCCGTAGGTACACTGAGCGAAGGTGCTTGGGAGTCTGTAACATTAATTTTACGGACTAAGGTAGCAGCATTTCCGCAGTTGTCCGTAGCTGTCCATTTACGGGTGATGGTGAAACTATTAGCGCAGCTACCCGCACTCGTCGTTTCCACAAAATCAATGTCTAGGTTGTTATCACAGTTATCAGTCACCTGTGGATTGATCGGGGCGGGGATGGCGCTGCACTCGGCGTTCAGATTGGACACGGGTGTAAACGTAGGTGCTTGCGTATCCTGAACGGTGATGAGTTGTTTTTTCTGTCGAGTATTTCCGCAGTTGTCTTTTGCAATCCAAATACGCTCTAGGGTGTAGTTATCGGTACAGCTACCATTGATTCTATTTTCATTGAACGCAATTTGAACATCAGCATCACAATTATCCGTAGCCGTTAAAGTAGCGGGCGCAGGAATCGCACTACACTCTACCGTAATATTTGCGGGAGGATTGGAGAGCGTTGGTTTTTGGGTATCAACGAAAGTGATGATTTGGGTGGCCGTAATTTTATTACCGCAATCGTCCTCCGCCGTCCACGTTCTGATTTTTGTAAAATTATCCGCACACAAACCTATCTGCATTTCTTCTTCAAAAACCACATTCAAGTTATCATCGCACTCATCCGAAAAAACGGGAGCAACGACCGCTGGATTTTCATTACAATTGACCGTCATATCAGATGGCGCGGAAACGATCACTGGGTCATTATTGTCCTGAACTGTTATTTTTTGGACATCCGTCAACGTTACATTTTCGGTCGTCGTGGTAGTATTGCATCCACCTCCTTTGATTTTGATGTCATCCAAATCCCAAACGGAGATTTGACCTCCGTTCCCCACTCGACAGTAGCCACCCATCTGAAATTCGAAAGTTGTCGTACCCGAAAATTCAAAAGCTGGCATATCCGAAAAGTCGTATTTTTCTAGTGTCCAATCTTGTGTGGTAGCGACATCCACTACTTTTAATATTTCTGTTCCATTTTTTAAAATTCTAAAACCGTATCGCTTAGGGAAATTATTGGTTTTAGTATGGCTGGCGTAAGTGAAAACAGCGATTGGGGGTGATTTTTCAAAAAATTCAAATCCCGTTATTTTTCCATTTTCTCCCGATTTGGGTTCTACGGTGATGGTAAAGGTGAGTATATCATCATCGTGAGGATTGAAATTGCAGCTAGAGTTGGAGTCAGTCTCGATGCACATGCCCGACACGCCCTGTGGGCCGGGTGTACAGGAATGGCTGTTTTCGTCGGAGGAAAGTTTGGTGGCGCTGACATCTTGTAGTCCTTTGAGATTGATATTGGTAGGTAAAAATTCACTTAGCGAGTTATAATTGCCATCGTCGTTGCATTCATCTAAGGTATATCGAACGATGGTTCCCTCTTGGCAAGCTGTATTGATTTTGACATACGAAGTATCGAACGCCCAAGTTCGGGTGATTACCTTAGGACAACCACCAGATACCACGTCCGTAAATGAAATGTTAGAAGAACTAGAAAAAGCATCAGGCGTCGCATCACAACCCAAGCTCACTTCTCCCGTAATGGACGGAGCAGTTGATTCTGTACACTCAATGGTGATGTCCGAAGGAGCAACAATTTCGAGGTCTTCGTTGGTACACGGGCAGTGTTCCGCAAGGGTAATTGCACCTGCCAACACGTAGGATTGACCATTGACTGTTTGTCCATTTTTTTTATGTCTAGTGTCTATCTCTAGCACCACTTGCGACGCAGAGGCGGGCACATCCTCCAAAGTCAAACTTAAAATATCCAAACAACAACTTCCAAAAGTAGTGTTAGGCCCATACACAAATAACTCCTCCGATACACCTCCCGCCGTTGCTTTTAACTTTAAATACCTTCCGTCGGGTGTAAGTTCAGAGATCGGCACTTGCAAGTCAATATTTCGTTTAGCATTGCTTTGCGGAATATTGAAAGTCAATGTTTTTAAATTGTTATATTCTGCTAGGTAAGTGAACACCCCTTTTTGCTGCGCGCCGGGCGTGTTGTTTCTAAATGCGTAAACGACCAGCGATTGCGCTTTGTCTTTTTTGTAGGTATTGTTAAAATAAACGGCAGACGTTGCGGGTAGGATCGCTCGATATACCTTAGTACTAGAGTTGCCCTGTACGACGATTTCTGCGGTGTACCCAATACCGTTGTCATCAAAAATGGTGATGGTATTGCCAGGATTCCCCCCCTTGTAAACGACCTCGGTAACTACTTGAAAAACGTTGGATGGATTGGGGATATCAATGAATGCAGGAACATTGTTTTTGATCCCGATACCGTAAATATCTACTTCTTTACCATCTTGACAACTAAAATCCCAATCGCCCTCAATCGGATTTTCGGGGCCACAATTATCCAAGTCACCATTAAAATCTCCCTGACCGTGGTAATCCCCAGAAAATAGAAACCAACCCGAAAGACCGTAGTCGCTGTCTTTGACGTTGGCACCGTATCCCGTTTGAAATCCAAATTCAAAATTGGTAGGATTATGTGAAATGTTGAGCAGCTTGCCCGCCAAGCAGTCTTTTCCCTTGAGCGTGCTGTTGTTGTCATCTACTTCGTAGTAGTTCCAAGTTGTATGATCCGACGATCCGTAGGGTTTATAAGATCTACCCAAGGCCGACCATTGTGCCCAGTTGCGCTTATTGACCAACCGTACCGAATATTCCCATTTGTTACAAGAATTATTTGTTTGTTGGGCAATACCCGTGATGAGCGCCGTGCCATCAGGAAACTCCGTGAACTTGGACGATGAGCCTACGACCTTGTACTCCTTAATATTGTTGTTGCCAAAATTTAACCACAACAATCTATTGCTGTAGTCATCTAAATCGCAGGTCAAGTTACTAGAGGAAAAATCCTCTACCGTATTCAAGGTTGTTTTTTCCGTAGAAAAATTTGAATGCTCAGCCTTAATCGTTGAGGAAAAATGATTAGCTCTAAAAGAAGTGAGCGCAATGGCAGTGAGTAAAAGAAGTGCAATGGAAAGGATATTCCATTTGGGAAATGTAATTGTTCCAAGGGCACTTTTCAAGTTGTGTATGCCTGAAATCATGGTATGTTGTAGTTTGGTAAAAAATAGTTTTATCTGCAATTAGTCGTAATGCGTAAGTGTGTTCTAGTAATTGCTCTTTGGTAAGAATAATGCGAATGAAGGGAAGGTACGCTGACCTAGCTATGGTCACACGAGGGGATTTTTTTAGTTCTTATTTATTGTAGGGAACGGTTCAATAATAAATTTACCGTTCCTAGGGGAAATGTATAGCGATCATATATTTCAACTTTCTTTCCAATATTTGAGGGGATCAAAGTTTAAGAAAGCTGTCTTTTTTGTGTGTGTGACTTCCTAGGTTTGTGATTTAAAAAAATCGTTCCTCTTGATGTCACAAGTGAAAGCATAAGTCTGTTTTCTGATGTAAAAATAACCCTATTCTACTTTTGTAACAAGGAAAATTCTTTCAAAACGGGCGTTCAGAAAATGAGTCATATTATTGGTTTTGTAAAAGTATTACTATAAATCTCTGC
>JBCCJE010000017.1:0-16835 GCA_039027925.1 Bacteroidota bacterium | reverse complement strand
TTAAATCTTGATTTTCTCAAATACCCATTAATGGCGAGTTGAAGAACTGCCACTAATGGGCATAGGTGTTTTATGCCCAAAACAAGCTGTTTCACGAAATACAAAACTTTTACAAAAATCAATTACAATGAAAATTGATCCACGAACAAAAATTTTCTCACTTAACAAATTCAAACCCATGGAAAAACGGAGTTTTACAAAAAATTGTCCGAGCCTGTGGAAAAACTTGTTTGCTACTTTGGTGATGCTTTTATCACTAACAAGTTTGATCGCACAGTCTGGGACTGGGATTAGTTCTGTTTGCGCCTGTGATGACGGTACGGGAAATGTGACGTTAAACGTCAGTTTCTCTAACTTTCCCACCACGGGCGGTCCCTACGATGTCGGTATCTTATACGATAATGACGCTGCGGGGACAAGCATCGTTTCTGTGACGGGGGTAACGGCTGGAACTACGACGGTATCCTTTGGACCGCTGACCAATGTCAACCCCGCTGGAGGCACAGTAACGATTATTTCTATTGTTGACCCAGGGCCACCGCCCTTTACAGTCACCTTAGATATGTCAACTAATATGGCTGCATTTACTATTAGTGACCCATTGGCGGTTACTAACACGGCGGGGTCTTTAGATCAAGATGTCAATACGACCGCAGGCATGTGTAGTGGTGTGGTTCCCGATTTGACGGGATCAATTACTACGACGGGCGGATGCAACGTAATGATTGCTCAAAGCCCAATGGCAGGTAGTACTTTCGGAATGGCCTGCAACGACACGGAGACCATTACCTTAACTGCTACGGATGGCTGTGGTAGTTCTATTGATTTTACGGCTACCCTTACCTTAAAAGATAATGAAGATCCAGTAGTGATGGCAGGTACGGCTACATCTATGACCGTAGATTGTCCTGATGATACGGATACGCCACCTACCCTCCCAACGGTAACGGATAATTGTGGGGGTACTTTAGCGGCATCTACGCCAGTCATTAGTGATAAGCCCATGTGCGAAGGTACTCGTACCTACACCTACACCTATAGTGATGGTTGTGGAAACGATGTGGATTGGGTATTCACTTACACGGTAGAGTACGAAGATTTTACGGTATCTGCGGCGGGGAGTATGACAGTAGCGTGTCCCGATGATACGGATGCTGCACCTACTCTTCCTACGGTAACGGATAATTGTGGTGTGACCCTTACGCCCGGTACGCCAGTCATTAGTACCAAGCCTATGTGTGAAGGTACACGAACTTACACCTATACTTATACGGACTGTGAAGGTAACTCCAATGATTGGGTGTTTACTTACACGGTAGAGTATGAAGATTTTACCGTTCCTGCGGCGGGGAGCATGACGGTAGCGTGTCCCGATGATACGGATGCTGCACCTACCCTTCCTGTGGTAACAGATAATTGTGGTGTAACACTTACACCGAGTACGCCAGTAATTAGTAACAAGCCCATGTGTGAAGGTACTCGAACTTACACCTATACTTATACGGATTGTGAAGGCAACTCTAATGATTGGGTGTTTACCTATACAGTAGAGTACGAAGATTTTACTGCACCTGCTCCCGGAAGTATGGCAGTAGCGTGTCCCGATGATACGGATGCTGTACCTACTCCTCCAGCAGTAACGGATAATTGTGGGGTGACTTTGACGCCAACTGGTCCAGTAGATAGTGGAAAGCCAACGTGTGAAGGTACTCGGACTTACACTTGGACTTACACGGACTGTGAAGGAAATACGCAAGATTACGTATTCACTTACACGGTGGAGTACGAAGATTTTACTGCACCTGCTCCGGGCAGTATGACGGTAGCGTGTCCCGATGATACGGACGCTGTACCTACTCCTCCCGCAGTAACGGATAATTGTGGGGTGACTTTGACGCCAACTGGTCCAGTAGATAGTGGAAAGCCAACGTGTGAAGGTACTCGGACTTATACGTGGACTTATACGGACTGCGAAGGAAATACACAAGATTATGTATTTACTTACACGGTAGAGTACGAAGACTTTACTATTGCTGCGCCAGCGGGCAGTATGACAGTAGCGTGTCCCGATGATACGGATACTGCACCTACGCCGCCTACGGTAACGGATAATTGTGGCGTGACCCTGACTCCAGGTACACCCGTTATTAGTAACAAACCAAATTGCGAAGGAACACGAACTTATACCTATACCTACACAGACTGTGAAGGAAATAGTCAGGATTGGGTATTTACTTATACGGTAGTCTATCAAGGCTTTACTATAACTGCGGCAGCAGGAAGTATGACAGTAGATTGTCCAGATGACACAGATACTGCACCAACCCTTCCTGTTGTCATGGATAATTGTGGCAATACTTTAACCCCAGCTACGCCTGTGATTAGTATGAAACCAGCCTGTGAAGGAACGAGAACTTACACTTATACTTATACAGACTGTGCTGGAAATAGTCGGGATTGGGTATTCACTTATACGGTGGATGACAATATCGCTCCGGTAGCACCAGATGATTCGGGTGCTAATGCTACAGTAGCATGTTTGGCAGATGCAGTTGCTCCTACTTTCCCTACAGGCTCTACAAGTGGAGGTTCGACTGCTACATTGACGACTAACTATACTTCTGGTTTTGGTAATAATGCGGGGGGTACTAATGGAGTTTTATACTTTAATGTCACCAATCTAACCTCATCCGACATTAACATTACAGCTTTAACTACTTTAGTATTAGGAGATAATGGAACACTAGCTATCTATAGATCCAATACATCTTTGGCATCACCAACTTGGTCAACCGCAACCAACTCGACGGATATAAATGATTACATTTTAGTAACAACTGAAATGCACGGCGTACGAATGGCACCTTTTGGTTCATTTGATGGCGGTACAGTATCTGTCACACTTGGTACACCCGTCGTGATTCCACCCGGTACTTGGGCTATTGCTATCGTTGCTTCTACGGGTAATGGTTACACGGGGGGTGGTTCTACTCTCAATCCCACGGAGTTTTCAGATGGAACATTACAAATTAATGTTGGGGGTGCTCAAAATTCTGCTTTTTCTTCTGGCTCTTCATTCAACCCAAGAGGATTTTCTGGTTCTTTAACTTATGAAACTGGTTCTGGTTCTACATCTAATTCACCTGGAGATGTGACTGATAACTGTGGAGCTACTATCTCACCAACTGGCCCTGTAGTGGTAGATACACCAGACCCAATTACTTGTGAGGGTACACGTACCTATACTTGGACATACGAAGATTGTGCAGGAAATATGGATACTTATGTATATACCTATACTATTGATTATGAGGACTTTACGGTACCCATGGCAGGAAGTGCTACTGTAAGCTGCCCCGATGATACGGATACTGCGCCTACTCCACCAACGGTAATGGATAATTGTGGAAATACTTTAACGCCAACGGGACCTGTAGCGAGTGCGAAGCCTTCTTGTGGAGGTACGCGAACTTATACATGGACTTATACAGATTGTGATGGAAATACGAATGATTGGGTATTTACTTACACCGTAAGTCCTTCTACCTTAGCGTTAACTTGTCCAACTGATAAATCAGCTATGCCAGATATGAGCCAAGCGGCAGCGGATGCTGACTTCGTAGCTTGGTTAGGTACGGTATCAGTAATGAATGGTTGTAATCCAAGTGCGATTACTAATGATGGTGGAACTACTGCTCCAGATGTATGTACTGGCGGAATGAAAATGGTGACCTTTAGTGTGACGGATGATTGTAACTCAACTCCAGTAACTTGTACTGCTACCTATACCGTACCAGCACCTACGCTTATGGCTGCTCCTACGGGATCAGGTAATATTTGTATTGGTAGTGTTGTTAGCGTGGATGGCAATGCTTCTGGTGGTTCTGGAAACTATACACACGCTTGGTCTATTGATGCTACAAGTACTGGAACGGGAACATTGTCTGCAATGAATGTAGAAACACCTACTTTTGAAGGAACGGCTGCAGGTATGGTAGTTTTAAACTATACGGTTACCGATAATACCTCTGGATGTACAGATATGGGAAGTATCAATATCAACATTCCAGTAATGTGTGATTTTGAATTCAATATCAACGATCCCTGTGTATGTAATAATGATGCAGACGTTAACGGTGATAATGGAACTTTTATGGAATTAGTGACGATCACGGGACCGAGTGGGGCAGCTTTACCCAATGGACAAATCTGGGAGCCAACGAGCATTATTGGTGGTTTCTCTCCGAGTCCATTTAACGAAGAAACGATACCTGGACCACAAGGGGCGACGCTTATGGCGGGAGCTTCTACTTTCCAATGGTGTGATCCCGTAGCTAATCCTGCTGGTTGCTTGGTGTATAATTCACCGGGAGGAATCCAATTGACTGCTCCAGCGGGATC
This sequence comes from Bacteroidota bacterium, assembly GCA_039027925.1. Classification (GTDB taxonomy): domain Bacteria; phylum Bacteroidota; class Bacteroidia; order Chitinophagales; family Saprospiraceae; genus CAJQQY01. The sequence continues at coordinate 12,434 of JBCCJE010000017.1, read as the reverse complement.
GTATTTCTTAGTATTGACACACGTGGATGATGCTGGTTACAGCGTGGTTGTTCAGGGACCAGATGCAGATACGGATGGTGATCCTACTACCGCCGAACCGGGCAATGCAGTACTGAGTATAGATAATACTTGCCACTATCCAGATATTTCAATTTTAAATTTACCAGCACAAGTTTGTGCAAATGATCCAGCGTTTACGATTAATGGAACTCCTGTAACCGCAGGAACGGGTGTATTCTCTGGGGATATAACTTTTACTGGGGGGAATCCTCCTTACACTCCAGCAACTGTATCTGCTGATCCAGTAGTATTAACTGCAGCGGCAGACGGTGATGGATTGACGGATAATGGGGATGGAACGGCTACTATTGATCCTTCTTTATTGGCGGCAGGAGTTTATCATATTTCATATGTATATGAAGGTACACCTGCGCAGGGAACAAGTGCGCCGGGATGCTTTAGAGGTGTAGAGGCTAGTTTTGAAGTACTAAGTCCAATTGCGATCACAGGAACAGTTACGAATGAAACTTGTGGTGATGGAACGGGAGCTATTTCCGTATCAGTCGCTCCAGCTACTTTGACAGGAGTAACTTACGCATGGAGTGGTGGAACTGCTCCTTCTAATACAACTAATAATCCAACAGGACTTTCTGCTGGAACTTACATCGTTACAGTTACGGCTGATAATGGATGTAGCTCTGCGGCTAGTTTTAATGTTGGTTCTGATGATGGTAACTTATCTGTTACTGGAGTAGTCGTTGATGAAAACTGCCCTGCGAATAATGATGGTTCTATCACATTAACTGTGACGGGAGCTACGGGAACACCAACTTACAGTTGGGCAGGACCGAGTATTACTGCCGCTAATGCTAATATGCAAAACCAAACTGGATTAGCATCAGGAGCTTACAGTGTTACTATTACTGATGGTACAGATTGCAATACCATAGCTTACTTCGATGTAGATCAACCTACTCCATTGGTAGCAGGAATCATTGCTTCGACTAATGAAACTTGTCCAGCAAATGATGATGGAACAGCTACTGTAAATGCTAACGGAGGAACGACTCCTTATACTTACCTCTGGTCAAATGGAGCAGTTACACCGTCCGTTACTGGATTGATGGGAAGCGCAAGTGGTACAATGTACACGGTGACGGTAACAGATGATGAAAACTGTACTACGACGGCAACCGTGACAATCACGGAACCTGCTGCTTTATTCATAATATTTGATTCTTCATCTAATCCTACTTGTAATGGAGGATCTGACGGAAGTATCAATATTTCTGTTGCAGGTGGAAATGCACCTTATTTCTACTCATGGTCAAATGGATTTGCCACTCAAGATATCGCAGGACTTCCTGCTGGTACTTATAATGTGACGGTTACAGACGCTAACAATTGTCAAGCTTCATTAGCTGGATCAGTTATTTTAACTGATCCAGTTGCTTTAACATTAACAGCTACACCAACCGATGCAGATTGTGCGGGAAATAGCTTAGGTGACGTTTCGTTAGATGTAGCTAATGGTACAGCTCCTTATACTTATGTATTAAGTAATGGTGAGACTTCAGGATTAACTAATGACGATCCTTTCGAATTTAATAATACATTATCGGCTGGTGGATATATGGCAACAGTTACAGATGCTAATGGTTGTTCTGCAACGGTAGGATTTGAAATAGATGATCCCGCTGCGTTGGAAGGCAATATCTCTGCACAGCAAAATATCACTTGTACTGAGAATGGAAGTGCAACTGTTACCGTAAGCGGTGGTAGCGGTACTTATAGCTACGATTGGTCAGATGGTACTATGAATGATGTATCAGGAACAACGAGTACGACCTCTACGGCTAATAATTTAGCTGCGGGATTATACACCGTTGTTGTTTCTGATGATAATGGAACCATGTGTGATATTACTCTGAGTGTGAATATTACGGATGAATCGGTTACGCCATATCAAGTATTCTTTGATGTACCCGAGCAATGTGGATTTGATCCAATTGACTTGAGTACCCACCTTACGGTAAGTGATCCTAATGGAACTAACGTTGCTCTGAGTTCTTTGAGCAATGCTTTCTACACTCTTATCTCAGGTTCTGGAACATTAGCGGGAACAACGTTCACTCCTACGGGAGCAGGATTGGTTACTATCAGATATACCATTCCTGATGATGATCCAGATGGCGCAGATTGCTTTGTGATTGAAGAGGAAACCTTCTCTATCCAACTTGCACTAGATCCAAACTTTACTTTATCTGCTGGAAATCCAGTATGTGTAAGTGACGGTGCATTTGCTTTGGATAATGCATCTGATGATCCTACTGGATCAGTCTGGACAGTCACGATGCCAAGCGGTAACACCGTAAGTGTTGCGGCGGATAATGATGCAACGAATAACACGCTTACCACGGGGCAGTTAGTGCTAACGATTGATGATGCTACGGGAGATGCTACTCTGGATCCTTTAGTTGCTGGTATTTATAGCATTACCCACAAAATAGGAGTACTTGAGTGTCAGCAAAGCTATACTGCTACACTAGAAGTATTACCAACCGTAGATGCTACGATCAGTAATATCTCTGTATGTGATGATACGAATAATCAGATTGACTTAACAGCGATGTTTACCAATGGTACAACTACGCTAGGTGGTGTATTCTCTTTTAATGGGGCAGCACCTACTGGAGCATCTATTAATGGGGATATTCTGACTTTTGCCACTCCTGGTGATTTTAATGTAACTTATTCCGTTGGAAATGCAACAATAGGCGGAAATTGTTCTGCTTCGGCAAATGCGATCGTAACAGTCGTGGACATTATTTTAACAACGTCCACTATGCCTGCTAACTGTGCGGGAGGATCTACGGGTTCTGCTACGGTAACAGTTACGAGTGGTGTTGCACCATTTACTTACTTATGGAGTAATGGTCAAACTACTCCAACGGCAACTGACCTTGATGCGGGTGGATACGCCGTAACGGTTACGGATGACAACGGATGTTCGGAAGTTGCAGCGGTAGTGATTACTGATCCTTCGGGCATATTCTTTACTCCAATTGGTAAAACCGATGTTACTTGCTTCGGTGGCAACGATGGATCGGCTACTTTCGCAGTAGGCGGAGGAACGCCCGGATATACTATTGCAAATATTATTGGGCCAAACGGAACGCCTCCCGGTGCTCCCGTTGGACAACCCATTTCGAATAATTCAACGATCGGAAATTTAGCGGCTGGTCAATATACCTTTATCATCGCAGATGCGAATTTCTGTATCGTGACGACGGTAGTGACTATCATCGAACCTACTGATGATATTGCACCAATGTTAAATTGTCCAGACCCAGTAACTCTTACTTGTGGTCAGGCAGTTCCTGCTACATTATCCGTAGCTCAGTTGCTTGCTGGAATGAATGGTTCTTCATTATCTGATAATTGTACGACTGATCCTGCGGACTTTACTTTGACCGTGGCGGATGTGGACAATGGATTGAGTATTTGTGCATCTGACGGTGCGAGAGTAATTTCTCGAACTTATACGGTGATTGATGAAGCTGGAAATAGTACAAGTTGTACACAGACGATTACTTTTGAAGAGGATACGACTGATCCTGTAGTAACAGCACCTGTTGGTATCACTTTGGATTGTGATGACATCAGTAGTACAAGCAGTCCTTCTGCTACTATTGCTAACTTCTTAGCAGCAGCGACAGCGACAGACGATTGTTCAGGTGCAGGTTCAGTATCAATTTCTCACGATTTTGATATGACTGATTTGGATGTTTGTCAAGGTGGAGTATCTACATCAAGTTTCTGTTCAGCACCTGTGAGACACTTTGCTAATAATCCAGAGTCTGAAATTCTATTAACCATAGAAAATATTGGAAATAATACAATCGAAGTATCAGCTACTTCTGCAACAAACGAGGAAATAGACTTCCTTGAACTTCAGAGACCTGGACTTCCTCCAGTAGCGTCTTCAAATGTAGTTAATGGTGCAATTACTGTACAAGTTACAGATGCTTCTGCACCACAAAACTTTGAGTTCAACTTGCTTTGGAGTCAGCAAAACTTTGGTGGAAACTGGCAATTACTTCAAGGTGGTTTTGAGAGTACATTATTCAATGGAGTATGTAATCCAACATTGTCTAATTTCTGTCAGGAGTCTGTTACCCACTTTGCGGGTAATGCAGCTTCTGAAATTGTATTGACTGTAGTTAATATTGGAAATAACACAATTGAGGTTTCTGCTACTTCTGCAACGAGTGAGGAAATTGACTTTCTTGAAGTTCAAGGACCATCATTCCCAACGGCATCATCTTCTACAGTAGTGGATGGGACGATCACCGTTCAGATTCCATTTGCATCTGCTCAGCAAGACTTTGAGTTTAATCTACTTTGGAGTCAGCAGAATTTCGGTGGAAATTGGCAATTATTGAACGGAGGTTTAGCAAGTACACCATTTGACGGAACTTGTGCAGGAATCATCACCGTGACGTGGACTGCAACTGATGATTGTGGAAACACGGGAACAGCAACGAGTACAATTAAAGTAGAGCCAGATACAGAAGCACCAGTTGTGACGGTACCTGCTGCGATTACTTTAGATTGTGATGACATAAGTGGAACAAGTAGTCCTGCTGCTGCTATCGCTGATTTCTTAGCGGGAGCATTTGCAACAGATAACTGCTCAAATGCAGTTTCATTGACGCATGATTTCGATATGACAGATTTAGATGTTTGTTTTGGAATGCCATCTACATCTAGTTTCTGTGGAGAAATGGTAAGACACTTTGGAAACAACCCAGAGTCTGAAATTTCATTGACAGTTCAGAATATCGGAAATAATACGATAGAAGTAACAGCTACATCTGCTACTAATTCACCAATTGATTTCCTTCAAGTAGAGGGTGCGTTCCCAGCGGCTTCATCTACGAATGTAGTGAATGGTGCTATTAGTGTTCAGATACCATTCAATGCTGCTACACCAGAATTCGAATTCCAGTTATTATGGAGTTTAGCTGACTTTGGAGGAAACTGGCAATTAATTGAGCCAGGATTCCCATTAGCAACTACACAATTTAGTGGAGTTTGTAATCCTGCTGTATCTAATTTCTGTTCTGAGACAGTTAGACATTTTGGTGGTAATCAAGAGTCTGAGATTGTTTTAACAGTAGAAAATGTTGGAAATAATACAGTTGAGATAACTGCTGCTTCGGCAACAAATTCACCAATTGATTTCCTTCAGGTAGAGGGAGCATTCCCAACACAATCTTCTACTACAGCAGCTAATGGTGAAATTACACTTCAAGTACCATTTGGTGCTCCTATGCAAGATTTTGAATTCCAGTTGTTATGGAGTTTAGCTGACTTTGGAGGAAACTGGCAATTAATTGAGCCAGGATTCCCATTAGCAACTACTCCATTTGATGGTACTTGCTCTGGGGCTGGAACGATCATGGTGACATGGACTGCAGTAGATGGTTGTGGTAACATGAGTACTGCAACTAGCACGATCACAGTAGAGCCTGATACAGACGCTCCAATGATTACTGCACCCGCTGATGTTACTTTAGACTTGGATGTAAATTGTAACACTTTACTTCCAGATTATACTTCTACACCGGCAACGGATGGATGTGATAACCAAGTAGATGTAACTCAGTCTCCACTTCCAGGAACGGCTATTGCCGCTGGAACAACTGTAGTAACCCTTACAGCGACGGATGATTGTGGTAATTCAACGGATGTAACGTTCAACGTAGTAGTTGAAGATAATACTGATCCAGTAGCACTTTGTCAAGACATCACTATCATACTAGATGCGATGGGTAATGCTTCCATTACTGCGGCTGATATTGATAATGGAAGTTATGACAATTGTGGTAATGTTTCAGTAGCTATTGATATTACAGATTTTACATGTGCAGACTTAGGAAGCAATCAAGTAACATTGACTGTAACTGATGATGCAGGAAATACAGCAACTTGTATTGGAAATGTAATTGTGGCGGATCATACTCCACCAACATTTACTTGTCCTGCTCCTGCTGGAGGACTGCCAACACAACCTTGGATCAACGAGATTGGCTACGACAATGACGGTGGTGATCAAGATGAATTCTTTGAAATCGCTGGCCCTGCTGGCTTCGATCTAAGTACGGTTACTGTTGTACTTTACAATGGTAGCAACGGAACAGTTTACAATACGATTGACTTGAGCGGTACGATTGATGATGAGGGAGCTGGCTACGGTGCCGTAGATACACAACTACCATCTAATGGTCTTCAAAATGGTGCACCCGACGGCATCGCATTATTGGTTAACGGTACGGTGACGCAGTTCTTAAGCTACGAAGGTATCTTTACTGCTACTAACGGACCTGCTTCTGGATTAGTAAGCACCGACATCGGTGTATCCGAACCAGGTAATAATCCTGTTGGGGAGTCTTTACAGAATTTAGCAAGTGGAACTATCCTATCTTGGACTGGTCCATTGGCGGAATCTCCCGGCGACTTGAATATGGGGCAAATCATTATGGACGAGCCTGCTATAATTGAAGTACAAGGATGTGACGGACTAGTTCCTGATCTAGTATCATTGATTACCGACGAGGCTGATAATTGTGGTACAGTTACGTTGACTCAAAATCCAGTTGCTGGTGTTTCTATCGGTGGTGCTGGCAATCAAGTTGATGTAGTGGTTACGGCAACTGATGCTTCTGGTAATGTAAGTTCTTGTATCATACCAGTAGAAGTTGTTGATGATGAAGATCCCGTTTTCCAAAACTGTCCTGGTCCGATTACTGTCGGAAATGATCCCGATGAGTGTGGAGCATTCGTCGTCTGGTCAGCGCCAGTTGCTTTGGATGCGTGTACTGTACTAGGTGCAGGTTCAGTAGTACAAACTGCAGGACCCACCTCTGGAACTTTCATAGCAGTAGGTACTTACACGATAACTTACGTAGCTACGGATGATGATGGAAATACCGCTACGTGTACCTTTACCCTTACGGTAGAGGATACGGAGGCACCAGAATTTATTACCACTATCCCCGTAGATATTACCGTAGAGTGTGATGCAGTTCCTGCTCCTTTCGTAGTAGATCCTGCTACGCAAACTACTGATAACTGTACAGATCCTGCTGATATAGTAGTTGACTTTACCATTGACATTATAGATCAAGTATGTGCTAATACCTTCACGGAAGTAAGAACTTGGACAATTACGGATGAAGCTGGTAACTCGGCTACCCATATCCAAAATGTAAGAGTTCAGGATACTACCAATCCTGTGGCGGTTTGTACTGACTTTACTTTGGTATTAGGTTTGGATGGTATGGGATCCGTTACTCCTGATTTAATTGATAATGGAAGTACGGATAATTGTACTGCATCTGCTGACTTGATGCTTGCTTTGGATAGAATGGATTTTGATTGTAACGACGTAGGAGACCAAGTGGTTACCTTGACCGTAACTGATGAATGTGGCAATGCTTCTTCTTGTACTGCGATTGTTACCGTTGTTGAAAATCCAACTATTCCTTGTACGCCTGCTTACAGCGCAATGGCATCAGATCCATGTGTTTGTAAAAATAATGCAACGAACTTGGATGATGGACAGTTTGATGAGTTGATTGCGATTACGGCACCACTTGCAGATACTTGGACAGTAGTTTCTTCCACGGGCTTATTCTTGAGTTCAAGTGCAGCTCCTCCTGCTACTCCTACTCCGATAGCTAATGGAACTGTTTTGACATTCAACGGTGCGAACAATACCTACGAGCTAGAAGGTATTCACGTGGACGCCCAAGGATATACTGTAACTGTACAGAGTACTAACTTTGGAACGACGTTTACACTTTCCAATACTTGTTTCTATCCAACTCCAGAATTTGCTAATCTTCCGATTGAGTTCTGCTTGGGTACTAACGTAACCTTGGATGTACAAGATGCCAATGGTTCGGTGGGTACTACTCAGTTCTTCGTTGATGGTAATCCACTACCGGGGGGCGTATTTGATGCTTCGCAATTTGGTATTGGTTCTTACTTATTGACCGCAACATTCGATGCGGGTGATGCAGCTAATTTTGTTTCGGTCGGCGTAAATGGTGGCGCAGCAGTCGTCGTCGTTGATCCAGATCCTAACAATCCTCCTACATTTGTTGGTTCGTTGACCGAGGCACAAGCTGACGCTGGTTGTGAGACTACGATTGAAACATTTATCGTAGTAGTCGAGACACCCACGCAATTGACTTGTAACGCCCAAGTGAACTTGTCATTGGATGAGACATGTACGGCAGTAGTGATGCCAGATATGATCCTAGAAGGAACTTACGGATGTTTTGATGATTACGAAGTTACTTTAGAACTTCCCGACGGAACAGTACTTCCGGGAGCAGTAGTCACTCAGGCACAGATTGGACTTAACTTGACGGCTATCGTAACGCACACTATTTCGGGTGCAACGTGCCACGGAAATATCTTAATTGAGGATAAATTAGTCCCCGAGTTTGATTGCCCTGCGGACGTAACGATTGCTTGTAGTGGAGATGCTGATCCAATGTTGACTGGCTCACCAGTAGTTACAAGTTGTGAAATAAGTACGACGATTACTTTTAATGACGTATTTACTGACCTCGGCGAGTGTTCTGATCCACGAGCGATCATTGAGCGTACTTGGTCAGTTACCGACGAAAGTGACAATACGGCAACGTGCGTTCAGATTATCACCATTGCGGGTGTTGATCTAGCCGACGTTAGCTTCCCTGCCGACGTAGCTATTGATTGTGCTTGTAATGAAAATGATGTTTGGCAAAATACTGATCCATCGAACCCATGTACGTTCACTACGAACCCAGCCATCGTTGGTATGCTCGTAACTGGTGAGCCTGACATTGATGGATTAGAGATTACCAATAGTGGATTATGTATGGCTTCTATCAATATGTCTGACGAGATTTATGACATCTGTGACGGAAGTTACGAAGTCGTACGTACTTGGAAAGTTAGAAATATGTGTTTACCAATTGGTCCAGATAATCCAGTAGTATCTTTCCAGATCATTAAAGTACTCGATACAACTGGACCCGAAATTGATACACCAGACGATATTACCGTAAGTGTAAGTACCAACTCTTGTGATATTAATTTATCCATACCTGCGGCGAACGTTACCGATAATTGTGCATCATTTGATGTAGTGACGAACACCCCGTTCGGAACACTCAACTCCAACGGAGGCTTTATCGGCCAACCGCTCGGCTTAGGTACTTTTACCGTTACTTACGTAGCAACTGATGGTTGTGGTAATGTTTCGATTGAAGACTTCAACATTACTGTTGTGGATAACGAAGCACCATTTGCTATCTGTGATGGATTCACGGTAGCTGCCATTGGTTCGGATGGAAATGCCCTGCTTTCTGCATCTTCTGTGGATGATGGATCATTCGATTACTGTGGACCCGTCACGATGGAAGTGAGAAAAATGACAGACGCCTGTGGCATACCGAGTAACTTATCATTTGGCCCACAAGTATCCTTCTGTTGTGCAGAAGTAGGTACTAGCGTAATGGTTGAATTTAGAGTGACCGACCAAGCAGGAAATACCAATTCTTGTATGGTAGAGGTAAGTGTTCAGGATAAGTTAGATCCAGTCATTATTTGTCCTACCAATAAGACGGTAGATTGTACTGAGGATTATATAGATGATATCGTTGTTGGACAGCCGTTACCGACCAGCGTGACCGATGCTACGGGAGTAGCCATCGGAACTGATAACTGCGGTGCACCTACTGTTACTTCCAATGTAATTTCAAATAATATTGACTGTGGTGCAGGAACTGTGACCGTGGTATTCACGGCTACGGATGGTTTTAACAATTCAACTTCTTGTATCCAAATAATTACCGTAGAGAATAGCGATGTGTTCACCATCACCGATACAGAATGTAGAACTTTCTTACCACTCGGACCCATTGGTTCTCCACACTCCTTACAGGATGACGTAGAGTGGCCATGTGATATTGAGTTAGGTACTTGTGGATTAGGATTGACACCTGATGATTTGGCGGCTAATGGAAATATTAACCCTATCACAGGACAACCAATCAACTTGGATGCCCGTCCGACTGTCCTCGAAGCTAACTGCAGCGATATTGCCGTAACCTTTGACGATACCGTACTGGACTTCGGAGCACAAGATGCTTGTCTGAAAGTACTGAGAAAATGGATTATCATTGACTGGTGTCAAGCTGATGCTAACCAAGATCCTACGCAAGTAGGCCCAGGGGTATGGCACTTTACTCAAGTCATCAAAGTTGTAAACTCTTCTGCGCCGGTAATCACCTCCTTTAATGGACCTACTACAGTTGAGAACTTTGATCCTGATTGTGGAGCAGCCACCGCTACATTCAATATCACTACTGATGATGATTGTACCGAAGCAGCCGACTTAGATATTACTTGGGAATTTAGTACTGGAACGACTGGATCAGGATTATCAGCTACTGATAATTTTGTCAACAACCCATTCGGATCATTGAACCAAGGAGGATACTCCATTACCTTCACGGTAAATGACCAGTGTGGAAATGAGACTGAATTTGTACATCAATTCGAAGTAGTGGATGCCAAGCAACCAAGTCCGGTATGTATCTTCGGTATTGCTTCCGTCATCATGCCATCCTCTGGATCAGTAACGATCTTAGCTGAGGATTTCGAAAGCGGATCTAGCTACGATAATTGTACACCTTACGAGCAGTTGCTGTTTACTTTCTCTCCAGTAGTACCAGGTCAGCCATTAGATGATGAAATGGTCATCGAATGTTTTGATATACCAGCTAATGGATTAGTACCAGTAACACTATACGTAACCGATCAAGCGGGTAACTTTGACTTCTGTTCTACCTTTATCAGTGTACAAGATCCTAATGCGGCGTGTCCTCCGACTGCTGGATTGATCTATGGTAAAATTGAAAACGAAGAACAAGAAAGCATCGAAGAAGTAACCGTTAACCTAACTGACCAAAGTGGAATAGTAGCACCACCAATAGTTACGACTGCTAGTGGTATCTTCCAATTTGGTATGGAGTACGATGATTACGATGTCACACCAGAGAAAGACATCAACTACTTGAACGGTGTCACGACTTACGACTTAGTAGTTATTGCTAAGCATATCTTAGGTATTGAACTGCTAGACTCTCCTTACAAGTGGATTGCGGCGGATGTCAACAACAGTTTGTCTATCTCTACTTTGGATATTGTGAAATTGAGAGCACTAATTCTGTACATTGATACCGAACTTGCAGATAATACTTCTTGGAGATTTGTAGATTCGGATTACATATTCACAACGAATAATCCATTGACGGAAAACTTCCCCGAAGTGATCTCATTGAGTGCGAACAATATTGATCCAGCTAACTTCATTGCAGTCAAAATTGGTGATGTCAATGCTTCTGCTTCTCCAAATAGTTTGTTAGGTTCTACCACTCGTACTTTTGATGGTAAATTAGCCCTTCAACTAGCTGCCGAAAGAGTAGCCGAAGGTGACGAATTTACGGTTGACTTCCGAGCCAAAGACTTCAACAATATTGCTGGATACCAATTCACATTTGGATTTGATAGTTCAGTTGATTTCGTTGACGTGACTACTAACTTATCAGGACTGTCAACTGAAAACTTCGGATTGACCAGACTCGATGAAGGTGTAATCACAACGTCTTGGAATAGTTCAGAAGGCGTAACCCTCGATGACGACGCAGTATTATTCTCGATGACATTCCGCGCTAACCAAGAATTGACTACCGAAGAGGTATTCACGATTAACTCTCGATACACCGAGGCAGAAGCCTACGCTGCGACAGCTAGTGGTTCTGATCTATTTGATGTAACACTTGAGTTCAACGGTGCGGAGGTAGCTAGCGAATTTGAACTTTATCAGAATACGCCAAACCCATTCAAAGCCGAAACAGTAATTGGATTTAACCTGCCAAAGGCTGGAGAAATTACTTTGAAAATATACGACGTATCGGGTAGAGTATTGAAATTGGTTCAAATGGATGCCGCTAAAGGATTTAACTCTGTGATAGTCAACAGAGCTGAACTCGACGCAACGGGTGTTCTCTACTATCAATTGGATACCGATGATGATACCGCCACTAAGAAGATGATTATAGTGGATTAAGCATAGTTCACTACTTATCGAAGATCTTACGTTAAGTGAGATTATATACCAAGTACCTCTTTCCCTTTTGCGGGAGGAGGTACTTTTTTAATGGTTGCTAGAGAAATAAATACCCTTACTTTATTAAAAATGATAACCATCCTTTACCTTTACTCATTCATAAATTACTGACTAATTTATCCGATGCGCTTTCTGATATTATTGATAAAATCCAAACTAGCTTCAAAGTAATGTTAAG
>JBCCJE010000016.1:0-16930 GCA_039027925.1 Bacteroidota bacterium | reverse complement strand
TTGAGGATGCGCTGTACGTCAATATTTTCTACGATTTTTTCATTCAGTTCTTCCGTGGAGAGATTATCGGGCTTATACCAAGTGTGTAGCCTTTGAACTTCATCATCTAGGAAATGTCCAATTTTTTCGAGTACGGTCACCGTATCGGATTTTTCCTTCGGATACTGCCCTAAGGAGACCAACTCATCAAACAATTCATCTACATTCGTCAAGTTGAAATTTCCAGCAACCACCAAATTTCTACTGATCCAATTATTTTGCCTCAAAAATGGATGACAAGTTTCTATGGTGTTTTTACCGTGGGTGCCGTAGCGCAGGTGTCCCATGAGCAACTCCCCCGTGTAGGGAAGATGATTTTTGAGCCAAACTGGATTGTTTAATTTTTTAGGTGGTAGGTCTTTAAAGTGGTTGAAGATACCGTTGAATACATCTTTCAGGTATTGAGGGCTGTTACTGCGGCGGCGGCTGATGTACCTTTTTCCGGGTTTAGGATGGAGTTTTATGGTAGCTACTCCAGCGCCATCTTGACCTCGATTGCGCATTTTTTGCATGAGCAATTGCAGCTTTTCGATCCCGTAGAGGGCGGTGCCGTATTTTTCCTGATAGTATTCCAAAGGTTTGAGCAAGCGAATCATGGCGATACCGCACTCGTGTTTTATTTGATCACTCATCAAATTCAGATTGAAGTTTTTGTTTGTGTAATTGTTGGATCGGCTGAACGGTTAGATGGTGTAACTTTTCTTTAAAAACGACTACAATTTAACAATCATCCCGATCAAATAGCAATTTCTACTACAAATATAAATTGAATAAAATGGTACAACAAATAACTCGACAATGATGTTATGGAATCGCTGTTTTTTTTTGAAAAGGTATTGACGTATTAGTCAAATGGAAATGCGCATTTATACACCAGAATTGCTACTTTTGCGGTGTTTTTTGGGAAGGAAAAAGTAGGGAGAGATAGAACTGTTAGTTAAAAAAGACATCAAAATTTTTTTATTCAATAAAGATTAAAGCTCAACGGCGGAGTGATGCTCAAATAAAGTTTGGTAGTAGATTGAACCCATTGATAAATCAACAGATTCGACCTCCTGCCAAAAGATTATAAGCTACTCCGTATTAAATTTTCAAAAATAGATTAAAAATGTCGAAGCGATTTTTATTAACATTTACCTTTATAATTACTTTTTTTGGAGCGCAACATTTGTTAGCGCAAATGGGAGACGATCCCGTTTTATTTTCAGTTGAAGGTGATCCCGTACAACTTTCCGAGTTCGAATATATTTATACCAAAACGAACGGTGAGAAAGCAGATTTTTCCAGAAAATCCTTAGAGGAATACTTAGACCTGTACGTGAAATTTAAACTAAAAGTCCAGCGCGCCAAGGATATGCAGTTGGATACGATTCCTTCCTTGCAGCAAGAGCTAGCGGGCTACCGCGAGCAATTGGCCAACTCCTACCTAGTGGACAAAGAAGTGACGCAGCGGCTCATTCGGGAAGCCTACGACCGCTCGCAAAAGGATATTGACGTTAGCCACATTATGGTCGTCGTACGACCCAACGCAACGCCTCAAGATACCCTGAATGCGTATAAAAAAATTATGTCCATCAAAAACGATTTGGAAAAGGGGGCAGACTTCAGCCAATTAGCGAAAGACAAGTCTGATGATAAATCTGCCAAAACGAATGGCGGTAACATCGGCTTCGTTACGTCCATGTTGCCCGATGGTTTTTATGATTTCGAAACTGCTGCTTACAATATGCAGGAAGGAGAAATGGGGGTTGTCAAATCAGCGGCGGGCTACCACGTTTTGAAAGTGAACCGAAGCCGACCCGCAAGAGGAGAGATGGAAGCAGCGCACATTTTGATCAGAAAGAGAAAAGAAGATAACGGTGCTAGTGCGAAGGTAACTATTGATAGCATCTACCGCGTATTGCAGGCGGGAGGTGATTTTGAAACCTTAGCGAGAACCCATTCGCAGGATAACCTTTCTGCCAGCAAAGGAGGAAATATTGGCTTTTTCGGGATCAACAAATATGAGCGTGCCTTCGAAAATGCAGCCTTTGGCATCAGCGAGGATGGAACTTACACTGCCCCCGTGGAGACTTCAGTAGGTTGGCACATCATCAAAAGAATCAGAAAGAAACCCGACGAAAGTTTTGAGATCGCTAAAAGAAGACTAGCGCCAAAGGTGCAAAAGGATGGTCGCTACAAAATGGCTCGGGAAGCAATGCTTAACCGAATCAAAAGCGAAAGCAACTTCAAAGAATACAAAATGAACTACATGAAGTTGCGTACTTCGTTGCAAGACGATTTTAAAACCCACAAGTGGAAACCCAGCGAGCAAAAGATGACTGATGCGTTGTTCACTTTGGGAGGAGATTCCAAATTTTCCATTGCGGACTTTGAGTTGTTTGCGCAGAAAAATTCAAGAGATCGGTTACGCTACGGCAGAAGCAAATCCGTAAAGGAGATCTTGGAATTGCTGTACGATAACATTGTTTCCGAAAGTTTGGTGAATTACGAACAAAGACAATTGGATAAAAAATATCCAGAGTTCAAGGCATTGATGCGGGAGTACGAGGAGGGTATCCTTTTATTTGAAGCTACTAAGATTCTGGTGTGGGACAAGGCTTCGCAGGACTCCGTTGGTTTAGAAAAATTCTTCAACGCAAATAGAGATAAAAGAAAGTACATGTGGAAAGACCGCGCCGAGGTGAGTTTTTATACCTTAAAAAAAGATGCGGCTCAACAGCTTAAAAAAGTACGCAAGTACGCCAAAAAGAAATCTCCCGAAAAGGTTTTGGCAAAATTCAACAAAGACGGAAAAAAAATCCTTTCGCACCGAACGGAAGTTATTGAGAAAGGAAAAAATAAAGTAGTGGATGGATTGCCTTGGAAAAAGAAATCCATCTCAGCTACGGAGATCAACAAAAGAGATCAATCCAGCAATTTTCTAAAAATTGAAAAAGTGCTACCCAAAAGTTCCAAGACACTCCAAGAAGCGAGAGGATACGTAGTGGCAGATTATCAAGATCACTTAGAAAGAGAATGGGTCAAAGAACTAAAAAATACCTATAAGGTAGAAATCAACGAGGAAGTATTCGAAGGCTTGATAAAAAAATAACCATTCCTCGAAGAGTGGTAGTTTTGATCTAATAGTGAGGAAATGACTTTTTATTTGTCTCCTAATTTTTTACAAAAATGCTAAGACACACGCTGTACATTTTTCTTTTGCTAGTGATAAGTTGGTCGGGATGTACCTCCGCTGACGAGGTAGTCGAAGAGAATGATGTAGAGCTAGCCAAAGTATTTAGTAAGAAGTTATTCCTCTCCGAATTGGAAGGAATGGTGCCCGAAGGTTCTACGCCCGAGGATAGCACCAAAATTATTCGCGCAGAAGTAGAGCGGTGGGTAAGAGAAACCCTCCTGATGCAAGAAGCGGAAAAAAGCCTACCACCCGATTTGAATATTGACGAACTGGTGAGGGATTACCGGTCTTCTTTGATCCGACATAATTACGAGCAGTTTTTGGTGGAGACCCAACTGGACTCCTTGGTCACGCCCCAACAATTGAATGATTACTACGAAAAAAATAAAGAACACCACCAACTGCAATCGAGTATCGTTCGTTGTTGGTTAATAAAAATACCAAAGTCGGATTCGAAAATTCCCGATCTCCGCAATTGGTGGAACAGCAACGCAGCGGATGACTTTCAAAACTTGAAAGACTACGCTACCCAAAATGCTACCTTGTACATGCTCGAAGATAGTATTTGGTATCAAATCAATGATGTGAAAGCACATCTTCCTAGCGGCATCAACCTCACTTCTAAGCAAAAGCAAAGTCCTAGTGATAATGATTTTCAATACTTTTTCAAAGTCTTAGAAAGAATTTCACCTAAGCAGATTGCTCCGTTGGCTTATATCCAAGATCAGGTCAAAAAGGTCATTTTACACAAAAGAAAAATGGTCTTGCTCGACCAAAGAAAAGAAGAACTTTATGATCGGGAAACCAGCAAAAAGAACGTGAAGATTTTTACGAAGTAAGAGCGTCTAATTTTCAAAATTATGAAGAAGATAACATTATTCCTTTCGATTTTTTTAGCAGTCATCAACTTGACGGCACAAGACAAAAAAGTCATAGATAAGATCATCGCCAACGTAGGCAACGAGTACGTCTTGCTTTCCGACTTGGAGCAGTCATTCGCCCAAATGTCGGAAGAAAGAGGATTCCTACCCGAAGAAGCTAGATGTGATATTTTAGAATCGTTGATCGCTTCCAGCCTGATGTTGAATCAGGCCAGATTGGACAGCATAGAAGTAAGCGACGAAGAAATCGAAGCCCAACTCAACGCTAGAATTGACCAAATACTGGGATTCATGGGAGGAAGCGTCAAGCAGTTCGAAGAGTACTACGGACAATCTACCGCCGAGGTCAAACGTCGGTTTAGAGATGATCTCGAAAATAAGCTCCTCGTAGAAAGAATGCAAATGCAAGTGATGTCCGAAGCCAGTGTCACGCCCTCCGAGGTGAAGGCATTTTTTGGTCGGATTCCGAAGGATAGTCTGCCCTACTTTAACTCCGAAGTCGAACTGGGAGAAATAGTTTTTAAGCCCCAAATCAATAAGGAAGAAAGAGAAAAAACCAAAGCTGTGCTGGAGGACATCAGAAGGAGAGTACTAGAGGAAGGAGAGGATTTTGCGGATCTAGCTAGAAAATATTCTGCGGACGGTTCTGCCAATCAAGGTGGCAATTTGGGCTGGGCAAAAAGAGGTACCTACGTTTCAGAGTTCGAAGCGACGGCCTACAACCTTGAGATTGGCGAATACTCGGAGGTAATTCGAACGGAGTTTGGATACCATTTTATGCAGCTCATGGATCGCAGAGGAAACTCTACTTTGGTTCGACACATCCTACTGCGCCCACAACTGACGGACGAGGATAAGATAACTGCCCTAAATACTTTGGATACCATTCGTAACCTTATCGAAACTGACTCCATGTCATTCTCCATAGCGGTTAAACTTTTTTCTGACAAAGACCAACAGAGCTATAACAACGACGGCAGAATGGTCAACCCCAAAACGGGTAATACATTTTTTGAAATAGCGGATCTCGATCCTACTACGTATTTTACGATTGATTCGATGGAGGTGGGCGAAGTATCCGTTCCACTCGAAGTGGACATGCGGGGGGATATCATGTACCGTTTGGTTTATCTGCAATCGCGTACCGACCCCCACGTTGCCAATCTCAAGCAGGATTATGATAAAATCAGGACGGCAGCCATCGAGGAGCGCAAGGCGCAATTTATGAGCAACTGGATCGAAGAAAGAATTGGCGCTACCTATATCAACATAGACAAAGATTATCGGGGGTGTCCCAACCTGACGAAGTGGCGGGAGGATGCCATAAGACCTTAAAAATATCAAGATTTTTTTAGTATGTTTTTCATCCCGGGTTTTCGTCTTGTAAGATTCGGGGTGTTTTATTTAAACTCTTGAAAAGTACCATCCGCAATATCATCTTTATTATTGTTTCCTTCACCATCGGAGGTGTCATTTTGTATTATTTATATACGAACTACAATGAGGCTTACCTGGAGCAACTGCGACTGGAAGGCGTGCCACTACAAGGCAATACCCTGATGAAAAAATTGAAAAATGATTTTTTGAGTGCGAGTCCATTTTGGATTTTTGTGGCGTTGTTGTGTTTTACGTTGAGTAATGTGAGTCGAGCGATGAGGTGGAATTTGTTGTTAAAACCATTGGGTTATCGGCCTCGATTTATCAATACACTGCTTTCCGTACTGGTCACTTATTTTGTCAATCTTTTTATTCCGAGGATGGGGGAAGTCATGCGTGCTGCCGCCCTCAATAGATCAGAAAAGGTACCCGTAGAAAAGTCCATGGGCACCATCGTAGTAGGTCGCATCATGGATGTTGTAATGTTATTGTTATTTATCGGTGCGGCATTTTTACTGGAGTACGATACTTTGTGGAGTTGGCTGAGTGACGAGGCGGGCAACGAGGGTGATGGGCTTTTTTCCAATCCAATCATTTTAGTATTATTAGGTTTGGGATTGGTAGGTTTGGTTGTTTTCTTAGTGTTTAGAAAAAAGATTGTACAAACTGCACTCTACAAAAAAGTGATTGCCATTGTTTTAGGATTCTGGGAAGGGTTAATGTCTGTGAAAAAATTAGAAAGCCCCGGCGTTTTTATTTTTCATACAGTATTCATCTGGGCGATGTATTTTTTGATGAATTACATTTTCTTTTTTGCCTTCGCACCCACATCGGAACTAGCCCCAAAAGTAGCCCTGATGGTCTTTGTGTTTGGAGCATTTGGGATAGTGATTCCTTCGCCGGGAGGAATGGGCACTTATCATTGGTTGGTAGTGGCTGCTTTGGGGATTTACGGCATCAACCAACTGGATGCGTTTTCATTTGCGAACATTGCCTTTTTTTCTATCAATATTTTTTGCAATATCTTTTTGGGAATCGTCTCCGTAATATTATTGTTTTTGATCAACAAAAACTATACGCCCTCACACGTACAAGTGGAAACTACGGTAGAGAAATAAATAATATCTAGTGCTCAAGAAAATCAAATCAAAAATTCAAGATTGGCAAACCATTCGGGCAACTGTCCAACATTGGAAAAAGGCGCACCAAAAAGTAGTCTTCACCAACGGCTGCTTCGATATTTTACACTATGGTCATATTCATTATTTGGCGGAAGCTAGTGCACTCGGGGATAGATTAATCATCGGACTCAACTCTACGGCTTCGGTCAGGCGACTCAAAGGCGCACACCGACCGATCAACGACGAAAACACACGGAAACATTTATTGGCAGCCTTAGCCTGCGTGGATGCAGTAGTCACCTTCGATGAAGATACACCCTACGAATTGATCAAAATAATAGTGCCTGATATTTTAGTAAAAGGAGGAGACTGGCAGCCAGAACAAATTGTAGGATCGGATGTCGTACTCGCTGCGGGAGGGCAGGTCAAAAGTTTAAAATTCATCGAAGGCTATTCCACGACTTCGATTGAGGCGAAAATCAAAAAGTCAGAATAATTCATTTTTTCTTTCCATTTTTCCTTTTCATCCATATTTGTAATTTTATTATTATCGGGGTTTTTTATATGATTATTTTAGATAATCCTTACTTTAGTGTCAATTAAAAAGCTAATTTTAACTTTTGTTTTCGTAGTAAAAAAAGTGTTCTTATTTTATAAAATTTCCAAAAGTACATTGGTAAGGAAATTAATATTTGTTTGAATACTTTTTGTGAACCCTAGTCGTAAACTTAGATCAAGTTGAAAAACCTTATTCCAGATTTCATTCAGCGGCAATATCAAAAAGGCTTACGTCACGGCAATTTTGAAGCCTTCACGATGTTTGTTGACCTTTCGGGGTTTACATCTCTGACGGAGACGTTGATGAAACACGGCAACGAGGGAGCGGAGCAACTTTCTTTTAGTTTGAATAGTCTTTTCGAACCCCTCGTGAACATGGTCTATTGTGAGGGTGGTTTTATTCCCTATTTTGCGGGGGATTCGTTTACTGGAATTTTTCCCAAAAATACTTCGACTAACTCCCCCGAAACGCTCATCCGCACGGCGCAGATTCTCAAAAATTATTTTCAAAAAAATGAAATTCGGAAGACTAGATTTGGGGATTTCCGCTTTGGTATCAAGATTGGTTTGGGCGAAGGAAACGTCGAGTGGGGTATTGTTGGCAATAACATGAAGTCCTTTTACTTCCGTGGAGAGGCCATTGACGCCGCCGCAATCAGCCAGCACAACGCAGGCGATCAAGAGATTATCTTCAACGAATCTTTTAAAAATAAATTCGCAAAATACGTCCCCGCTTTTGATGTGCCGAAGGAAGGTTATTACCGCTTTACCGACGAAATGGAATTTCCCGACATCAAAGCGTGTGTCAACGAATTGCCAGAACTCGAACTCGAAACACTCCATGAATTTTTTCCAAAAGAAATCATCAATTACGATTCGGGGGGAGAATTCAGAACGGTCATTTCCGTATTCATTTCCTTCAGTGGTGTCAACACTCACCACGCCCTCGACCAATTTGTAAGTATTGTGTTAGAACAAATTGATAATTTCTCTGGATATTTTAAGGAAGTGGATTTTGGAGATAAGGGTGGGGTGCTCGTTGCTTTCTTTGGCGCACCCGTCACTTTTGAAAATAACGTAGAAAGAGCACTAGAATTCATCATTGCGTTGCAGCAAGGACTAGCCGATATCCAAAGATCTTCTCCTCTCCAGTTTCGAGCGGGCATCACTTCGGGCAATGCTTTTACGGGCATTGTCGGCGGGGTAGAGCGGTGTCAGTACGCTGCCGTTGGCAATAGAATTAACATTGCCGCTCGATTGATGATAAGGGCCAAGCACGGGCAAGTGTTGGTAGATGAAACTATCCAAAAAAGCCCCTACTTCCGTTTTGAACACAAGGGAGACATCCACTACAAAGGCATTGAAAATGATATTCCCACTTACGAGTTGTTGGGGCGGGAGATTGAGGAGCAACAAGTATTTGGTGGAAAAATGGTAGGGCGTGAAAAAGAGTTAGAAGACTTAATCGAGTTTAGTCGCCCTATTCTTAACAATGACTTTGCGGGCGTAGCTTATATTTTTGGGGAGGCTGGAATCGGTAAAAGCCGATTGACCTTCGAGATGCGCTCTCGCCTACGAACCGTGGAAAACATCAGTTGGTTTATTTGTCAGGCCGACCAAATATTGCGCAAGCCACTCAATCCTTTTATTTATTTTTTAAAAAATTATTTCGAGCAGTCCTTCGAGAAAACGGAAGGAGAGAACATCAGTTCTTTCGAGAAAAAATACCTCAATCTGTACCACGACGAGCGGTTAATCAATCATCCGGAGTCCGACTCTATTCGAAAAGAACTCTCTCGGACTAAATCCATCCTCGCCGCTCAGGTAGGCATCAATAGTTCCTCTTCTTTGTGGCAGCAGCTTGACGCCAAGGGTCGGTACGAAAATACCTTAGCGGCGTTGAGTAATTTGTTAGTGGCGGAGGCTTGTCTGCAACCAATCATTTTGGAGCTAGAAGATGCCCATTGGTTCGATCAGGATTCTGTGGCGTTTTTGCAGGAGTTTTCTAAAAAAATGACGCGCCATCCCATCTTTGTTTTGGTGACGAGCAGGTACGATGACAATGGTGAGAAGGTACACCTTTTTTCGGAGGAGTCCCTAGCTGCGGGTAAGTTCAAGACCTACGAGATTGATTTGAATATTCTCCAGCCAGATGCTATTCAACATTTTGCGGAGATGAAATTGCAAGCCCCCATCAGCAAGGAGTTCAGAGAGTTGCTCGTACGGACTACCAACGGTAATCCTTTCTACGCAGAACAAATTATCGAATATTTTGCGGAGAGTAATTTATTGGAAAAAAAGAAACAGAAGTGGCACATCAAAGATAAAAGCATCAAGTTATCTAGCTCCATCAATGCTATCTTGATGGCCAGAATTGATAGGCTTTCGACCTTGGTAAAAGAAACCGTCAAAGCTGCCGCCGTGATTGGTCGGGAGTTTGAGATTCCAGTTTTGACGGAGGTAATGAAAGTACAAAAAGAATTTATTGCTAGAAATGGAGATTCCTCCAAGGTCTTGAAGGAGCAAATTCAATCGGCGGAGCGGGGTCAAATCTGGCGAGCCGTCAACGAGTTAAGATACATTTTTAAACATTCCTTGTTGCGTGAAGCTGTTTACGATATGCAGCTACGTGCAAGGCTACGCCGACTACACCAGTTGATTGCGGAGGCTATCGAAAAATTGTATCACGACAAAATCGAGGAGCGTTACGCCGATCTTGCTTTCCACTTCGGTCAGGCCGAAGTGGAAGATAAGACCAACGAATATTTACTAAAAGCCGCCGACTTCAATCGGCTCAAATACCAAAACAAAAGAGCACTCGAACTATATAACCAACTCATCGCTAACCTCACTAAGAAAGAGGTATCCCCCGAAAAATTGGTGAGAACTTTAATGAAAAAAGCAGAGATTCTGAAACTGGTAGGACAGTGGGACGCCTGCGAGGCCGTTTATCAAGAAGCCATGCAATTGGCTAAAGCCGAAGACAATCAAGAATTTATCGGGCGCATTCATAATGCTTTGGGAGATATATTAACCTTGAAAGGAAACTACGAATTGGCGCGTACCCATCTGGAAGCTGCTGCTACGTACTTCGAATTTTCGGAAGATAAAGCGGGGAAATACAAGGTGTACGGTAATCTGGGTAAACTCTTTTTCCGACAGGGTATTTACGAAGACGCCAAATCTTACTTTACCCGGGGGATCGAACTGAGTCGGGAAGTGAATCCTAACAAAGCCAATGCGCAAATTGTGGCTAACCTAGGGCTGGCTCATATGAATCAAGGCGACTACGATGAAGCCATCCGCTGGCAACAATCCGAGTTGGATATTTGTGAAAAAATAAATGATTCGCAGGGCATGGCGAGCCTCTACACCAATATGGGGATTGTCTTATTCGAAAAAGGAGATTATGATCTTGCCCTAGAATGCTACGAAAAAGGATTGAAACTGAGCGAAGAATTGGGGAACAAATTATTGGTCTCCATCGCCACGGGATGTATGGGCAGTGTGTACCAACGCAAAGGGGACTACGCCCGAGCGTCAGAACTTTTTCTCGAAGATTTGACCATCAGCGAGGAGCTGGGAGATAAGCAAGGTATCTCCATTGCGCTGGGACTTATCGGAGAACTTCGAAGTGAGGAGGGTGAATTTGATCTAGCTGCTGGCTATTTAGAAAAAGGTTTGGAGTTGTCAGAAGAGCTCAACTATCCCAAAGGCATTGCGAAGGCGGTCAATGCGCTAGCTGATATTAGTATGGTTAGAGAGGAATTCGAAAAAGCAATTGAATATTACAATCGAGCCATTGAGGTCGCTCGAATGATAAATAATAGATTGGTACTAGGTGAAAGTTTGGTAGAAAAAGGAACGGCGCTACTCGGGGCAGGACGCATGGAGGAGGCCCAGTCCATTCACCACGAGGCGATAATTACGGTAGAAAATTTGGGCAATCCCGATTTGATTTTTAAGGCAAAAATATTTTCTGCGAAGTTAGCCAACGCTATGGGGCAAAGTGAAGCGGCAAAACAAATCCTGAATAACCTGACAAAATCCGATGCCGGAAATCTCAAACGTGCCCACATTAGCTACTGGTTATTCAAATTTACGCAAAGCGCAGCATACAAAGCAGCCGCACTCCAACGTTACCATAAGCTGTACAAGGATACTCCCCTTTATCTTTTTAAAGAACGAATCAAAGAACTTGAATAACGGTATGCCAAAGGGCATGAAAAAATTTCTGCACCGCTGCGTTCCATAAATTCTCTTAGTTCTACAAAGGTGTGAAGTGAAGTTGACATAACTGTATTTAGCTACGTGACTTACTCTGAGGTTGATCATTTAGGAATGGTTCAATGATAAATTTATATTTTATGCGCAGTTATTTTTTCTTTATGCAAGGCGAAAAACGTAGGCGATGCAGGGCATCCTGTGCTTGCTTGATGCCAGAGCATCAAAGGCTTTTCAACGCAGCAGAGAGGAAAAAGAACAAGTAAAAAATGTAAATTTATTATTGAACCATTCCTTATATACCAAGTAGCCCAATAATTAATTTCCTAACATTAAATTTTCCTTTCGTCGGTATGAATACTTTATCATTATTATTCAGGGTAGTTTGTTTGTTGGCATTACTCTTCACTTTTTCCATTGGTACATCCCAAGAAATAAGTAAAGCCAAGGCGGTACAGGTCAATAACGATAGTGAAGCATCCTTTTACAAAGTGAACTCCCCCGACAAGACTTTCGAGATGCCCGAGCAGTTGAAAGAGATTTCGGGGCTTACCATTTCTCCCGACAAGGAGCATTTATTTGCGGTCAACGACGAGGAGGGGATTATTTTTTTTATCAACAAAAAAACGGGTGGAGTAGTCAGGAAGGTGAAATTTCATAAAAACGGCGACTACGAAGGCATAGAATGCGTGGGCGACGATGTGTACGTGGTCAAAAGTTCGGGGACAGTTTACCAAGTAAATTTTATTACTGCGGACTCTACAAGTTTTAAAAAAAGAAAATACTTATTTAGAAAAGAAAATGACACCGAAGGGTTAGGGTACGATTCAAAAAATCAAAGACTACTTTTTGCGTGTAAGGGAATGGCTTGTCTTCACGTAGGATGCCGAATAGATGGATGCCGATCCAAAAAATCAATTTATGGGCTAGATTTAAAAGAGAACAAATTGGTCGAAGAGCCTATCTTCGAAATCAAAATGGAGGAAGTTGTTGCGTTTTTACAAGCGCATAAATCCGAGGAAGAATTAAAGCGGTTCGAATCCATCATCAACCCCGAAGACGGTGATTTTCATTTTCACCCTTCTGCACTCGCCGTCCACCCTCTCACCGGCGATGTTTACGTGTTAGCTTCCAAGGGAAAAAAATTGATTGTGCTGAGTGCTACTGGAAAAATCAAATACGTAGAAAAACTCAAGAAAAAAATGCACACCCAGCCCGAAGGTATTGCTTTTGATAGCGACGGCACGATGTACATTAGCAACGAAGGGAAAAAAGAAAAGCCAGCTAAGATTCATGTTTTTAGAGCTGTGAGGTGAGAGGAGAGGCGTTCTGCAAGTTCGCAAATTGGGTACATGAATTTAACAGTATGACCTACCCAAAGTTAGAATCAATCACCTTTAGCCGGTGGGGTGGAATACACGATTTGTTTAATTTTGTTTTGAATTCCAACCCCGTCCCCGAACCCTCGGGAGGAAGAAGCATCCTACAAACTCATAAGTTATGTGAAAGAAATTAAGAGCAAGATGTTCTCTCAAAGAGAAATAATCGTTTATCAGATAGGGGTGGAAAGAGAGAGGAGAGAAGAGAGAAAGTTACCTGATATTCATTCCGCAAATTGCTGAACTCCCTGTTCTCACTTCTCTCTTCCCGTTTTACTACTTAGCCATCAGTGTGATCTCTAACACAACGTCATCGCTAATCGCTTTGTCCTTAGCTACTCCCAATAAGCCCGAGCCATACTTAACACCCCAGTCTGTTCGGTTGATCGTAAACTTATCCGTATGCGCAGTAAGTCCGCCGTCCTTTGCCATGACTAAAGCAGGAAACGTAATGCTTTTCGTTTCTCCTTTCATAGTCAGATTTCCTGTGATTTCATAATTAGAAGATTCACCTGTTGCTTCTTTCACTGATGTAACTGCAAACGAAGCCGCTGGGAATTTTTCGACATCGAAGAAATCCGCTCCCTTGAGATGCCCTTCGAGTTTAGCTTTGCTATCGGGATCTCCAGCTAAGTCGGTATTGTTCAGTGACTTCATATCAATCGTGAAGTTTCCGCTTACGATTTTATTTCCTTCGGCAGAAAGTTCTCCCGACGTTACGTTGAGCGTACCTTTGTGATCGTCCCCAACTATTTTTGATCCAGTCCAATGAACAGTACCTTCACTCAGGGCGTACGATTTTGACGCGGCAGTTTTGGTAGCCTCTGCATCTACAGCATCGGTCGTTTTAGCTGCTTTTGCCTTATCACCACCACAACTGGCAAGGAGGGCTAACAACATAAATGCAAATGAAAATTTTAATAATGTCCTCATGATTAATTTTAATTATTTGTGATTAAAAAATTAGAAGTCGCAAATTTATACTTTTAAAAAGATATTTTAGCGCATAAAGTTTAAAATGCGCACGAAGCATGTTTGGTAAAAACAAAAATTGGGTTGATTATTTATTCCTGTTGGTTTTGTTGTTAGGGAGTTTGTGGCAAGTTGTTTTTTTGCACGCTACCATGAAGTGGGACATCATGGACATCACCCTTCCGTGGAATTATTACCTTACTGAATGTGTAGCCAACGGTGAACTCCCTCTTTGGAATCCTTTTGTCAATGGAGGTTTTGCGCAAATGGGCATCAACGATACTTGGAATCCCATCACTTGGATCATAGGTTTTATTTTTGGGTACGATCCCGTGATCATTCAATGGCAATATCTAGGGCATCTTTTTTTTGCTGGTATAGGATTTTACGAATTGGGAAAACACGTAGGGTGGGGCAGAACGACGCGGCTAACCACCGCCGCCGCCTACATGCTTTCGGGGTTTATGATTGGCAATGCCCAGCATCTTGGCTGGACAGTAGGTGCATCTTGGCTACCGTGGGTATTTTTGCATTACAAAAAATGGGAAACGAATCCTGCTCTTCGTACCAGTTTGGTGCTCGCAGCGTTGAGCGCATTGATGTTTCTCAGTAGCTACCCAGGCGTATTTTTTGGATTGACCTACGTCTTGATTTTTCTTTTTATAACAAAACTTTACCGTACTGGACGAAGTGGTGATTTTTCTTTTTTTAAAAAAATAATTCGTTCGAGTTTTCTAGCAGGAGTGAGTTTTGTGCTGTTGACATTAGTGGCGTTGGTGAGTATGCTGAGGTTGTCACCGTACATCAACCGTGGAGAAAGTTTGTCCATCGAATCCGCCGTATCTGGTTCACTGCCTTGGGAAAGCATTGTTACACTTTTGTTTCCATTTGCTTCGGTGGCGGATCAAACGATTTGGGAAACTGATTGGACGCTAGTCAATCTATATCTAGGGTTAGTACCTTTCGTCTTTTTGGTTTTTAGTTGGTCTAAAAAAATCCTCTTCCGCAAGACATTGCCTTACCTGCTAGGAGCGTTATTTTTTTTTTCATTGGCAATGGGCAAAGATTTACCTCTCCGAGGATTTTTACATCATGTAATTCCATTGTTAGATGTTTTTAGGCTGCCTAGCTATTTTAGAATTTTTGGGATTTTTTTTCTGTTGATCGTCAGCGGATTTGCCATTAATTTTTTTTTCAAAAAAGAAAATGGAAAAAGATACGATCGCTCGTTGTGGAAATATTTTTTGGGAGTTGCGCTAGTGATCTTGTCCATATCATTTTGGGCGAGGCGTCACGTTGGGATCATCCAAAAGGAAATATCAGGTAGTCCTGACCAAGTGGCGACTACCGCCGAAATTGACTTTTACGGTAATGTGAGTTACCAAGGTTTGATCCACGTGCTACTCTTGGTTTTTCTGGGACTTGGATTTTATTTTTTGAAAAAAGAAAAACTGAAACGTGGACTATTTTTAGGCGTAGTTGTGATGGATTTATTTTTTTCTGCTCAACTCAATGTTGCTTCTACTGTGGTTCACGCAGTAGATGCGAGGGTAGTCAATACTGCTTTTCATCGGCACTCACCCGAAGTGTATCCGCTACCTGATATTGAGTTGCCATTTCGGCAATTGCACAAGGTGGCCAATTTTGATTTTGTCCATTTGCACATCAATCTTAATCATTTTCACAAAGTACCAACTCCCGATGGATCGAGTCCTTTGTACTTTAAGTGGGTAGGAGAGGCGATGCAAAAGGGGACGTACCAACAAGCCATTCAAAATCCATTGGTCTTTGGCGTTGAGGAGATTGCAAAGGAAGAAAAAATCACAGAAGAAAAAATAGATACGCTTTCGTACGAGAAAATTAAGTTAATCAGTTTTTCCCCAAATCAAGTTGAATTAGAGACCTCATTTGGAAAGGAAATGAAGCTAGTTTATCTGCAAAATTATCACCCAGATTGGAAAGTTTTTGTGGATGAAATCGAACGACGACCTATGATTTTTGAAGATACTTTTTTGTCTGTTTTATTAGAAGGAGAATCAAAGCGCATAAAGTTTGTTTTTGATCCCCGAGCGGAGAAGCTGTCCTTTTACGGAACATTGTCAAGCTGGCTAGTGATACTTTTTATTTTGGTATTTCGAAAAAGAAAGGAAGGCGAGATTAGTTTTCTCTGACGTTATTCATCTGGATACGATCTAGGATTTCAATAGCTTCAAAAAGACTTTTTAAGATAACAATGTTGTCAGCAGAACTCACGTCCTGCGCCACGACTTGGTAGCCCGATAACAAAATCTCTGCGGTGGGGAAAGATTGCGAAAGCTGATTGACGTATTGCTGAACAGGTTTGTTGGAGTACGTCTCCGTAATCATGGTAAAAATGTAATTGGGATCAGTAATTCTAAAAGCATCCATCACGTCGTTGACTCCTACATTTTGCCCTAGGTAGATTACTTGATTGCCCCGGCTTTTGATAAGGAAGTGCATGAAGAGCATGCTCAATTCTTGCTTCTCTCCTTCGGGCAAATAGATGAGAAATTTGTTGTTATTTTTTACCGTAGGTAGCGGCAGTTCATCGGTAGCTAAGATGATTTTTTGACGAATCAAATTGCTGATAAAATTCTCTTGGGCAGGGACAATTGATCCCGTTAACCATAGCAAACTCAATTTGTCCAGAAAAGGATAAATTACTTCCAGCATTGTTTTTTCAAAACCGATTTGTTTGGTATTGGTAGAAATGATTCGGTCGAACTTGAGTTCATCCATTTCGATCATCGAGAGCGTCAGGGCATCTAACTGGGCAGTACCATCAAAATTAATTTCCGAAATGGCCGATACTTTTTCCGCAATCTGGGCAGCATCCATTTTTGCAATTTTTGAAATTTTTATTCCATTGCGGTTGAGTAAGGCTACGTTGAGGAGAAGTTTGAGGTCAGAGTCCATGTAGTATCGGATATTCGTCTTGGTTCGCTGTGGCTTGACGATGCCATAGCGTTGCTCCCAAATTCGGATAGTATGCGCTTTGATACCCGATAATTTTTCTAAATCTTTAATGGAATAAACAGCCAAAATTGAAATTTTTATTAGCGACTTATACTAGCAAGTACAGTTAATTTTGTGCCAATAAATACAATAAAATAAAAGAGGGAATTGGTAGTTTGCAGTAAAGGGAACAGTACCAATGCAAAAAAGTTTAATGAAAAAAAG